>NZ_JBSXOK010000058.1:0-21971 GCF_056859415.1 Zunongwangia sp. L-65 | reverse complement strand
TGTTAAGCTCTACCACTTTCTTATCAAGCAGCTTGCGCCATTTATGTTTGTCATCCAAATACAGGATTTGGTTAACGATATGGTTCTCGTTTAGCGTAAGCCCTAAGCCATCAATAAACCCTTGGTGAAATACAAAATCGTGTGAAGTGAATTTATCATTGGTTTTGGTAGTCTGTACACTTTCGGCAAAGCACAGTTCGCTGTTGATGGCCAGCACATCAAAATAATTTTGGGCGATCTTGTCGTTTTTCTTGTCCAGTATGATATCAGTATCAAACCCTTCATTAAAGCCATTGAAATACTGTTGGGTTATGGTTTCAATCTCTTGAGCATCAAGTGGCACAAATTTCATTTTCCGACTATTATTGATAAAGGAAACGGAATCACTTACAGCACTTATAAAACGCTGAACTTTGTCATCTAATTCCTGTATTATCGTTTTTGAAACCTTGCGGAAAGGATTGACATATTTAGGATTGTTTAGCGCTTTATTTTTGGTTAGGGTAAAGAAGAGATAACAGTGGTGATCCATAAATTCGCGGCCTTTAAAATGATTGCTAGTAGCTTTTTCCAAAAATGTGGTATAGGGAAGCTCTTCAGCGGTATAATGCTTTTTGAGATAGATATCTTGCTTGTGAACCACGGTACCGACAGGCAATGATTTCAGGGCTTGAAACCAGGCCCCGTGCAGATCTTCAAAATCCTTTTCCGACAAGGAATAGATTTCTGGTAGGTTTCCTTTATAGCATACCACGACATTGCCATTATTGGCAAATAGGATATTGTCGCGGATATCCGCAATGGGCTGGTATGCAGAAAGATTAATCGTGTTCATAATCGAGACCGGAATTTCGTTTGTTACTGATGCTTTTCGGGAAGGTTCTCGTCAGCTGAAATAGCTGCGGATTGTTTGTAATACGTATCAGGGCGATATATAAGGCTACATTAAAGACTAATACGCCGATGATTACCTCAAAACTGAATGAGAAAATAATAATGAGCAAAGAAGCTATGACGGATATCATCATCACCGCAAAGAGGGAGAGGGGCAATCCAAAAATGACTGCCCTTTTTCTAATATTTTTATAGATCTCGAACTTCTTCATAACAGATTTATTAACTGCCAAATGTCGCTTAACGGTTTAGACTACGATTCCAATGAGATAGGTGAAAATTCCCACTACGGCACCGGCAATAAGGACAAAGACGAGCACCCGGGTAATCCCTTTTTTGAGGTCGGCATTCTCTCCAAAGAAATGGCCGGCATTAAAAAGAAAGCCGATCAAGAAAATAACCCCTAGGATGATGGGGAAAATGGTTCTAATGGTATTGGATACATCATCAACAGAATCTTCAATACCTCCAATTTGTGCGAAAAGAGAAGTGGATAGCAGCGAAAGAAAGCTTGTCAGGTAAATTGATTTTTTCATAACGGAACGGTTTAAATTTGTGATTCGTTTTCGTTATGAGAAAAGTAACAATTTACTTATTTAAATATCTTTAAATCAGTTATTTGTTGATAAAATATTATTTGGTTTCATTTGGGTTTCGATGTTGTTATTTAGTATCAAATTCTATGAGATTTTGGTGGGACGCTGTTAATAACTCGAAAAGTTGAAATGAAAAAAGTGCTTAAAAACGTCAGTTTTGTGATTTTGCTTCTGAATATGAGTATCATTTTTGGGCAGGAAATAACAGCTCAAAAAAGAATTTTGATTGATGCTGGAAAATTCTAGTGCCATCAGAATAAATTGTATTGAGGAACAGGATATTGCGTTGAATATTGGTTTAGAAATTTTAAGGCTTAAAGAAACTGGAAATACTAGAAATTTATTTGACTATTTAAATTAGTTTACAATCTAGAGAGATATATTGTTTCAGCTTTCTCTTATTCATTAGGTTAAGTAGGCTACTATACAGATATATAAGTGGAATTTTCATTCTAAAAACATTAGAGTTTTATTATATTTTTTTTGAAATTTCAGCATAGGAACCATTAGTTCTGGTATTATTGATAATGGTATACCCATTTTTGGAGTAAAAATATTTAAGCTTATCGGGGTTATCGCAATCTGTCCCTTCAACTAATTCACCATATATTTCTGAGAAATTGAGCTCTTTAACCCATTTTTCAAACTCTTTTAAGGCAAAAGAACCGAAGCCTTTATTTTCTTGAAAAACTTTTAAATTGGTCAGTTTCATTCTGTCAGTGAATTTAAAAAACTCTAATATAAATATGTTCTTACCATTTTTTCTACCGTACATATTTCCGGAGTTGGGTTCAATATCAATCTTAAGTATTTGATTATTATGAATTGCATTTCGCATAGGAATAAGTTTATAAGTGATTAAAAATAATAAATTACTTCCTCTTATCTCCAGCTCTTTCATCAAAAGCAATCAAATTAAAAAGTTCTCGCATTCGACTACGGACACGGTTGCCGTAGCGTTCTTCCAATTCTTCAGCATTTAGGTTGGTAGTAGCGTGAGTCTTTATTTTATGTTTGGTTAGCAAAAACAAATCATAACGAGATAAAAGCACTTCGCCCATAACGTTTAGATTTTTTCCATAAAACCTACCGGTGGGTTCTACGCCCAGATCGTCAAAGCAGAAGAATTTAGTATTGCCATATTCTTCAATTGTTTTAAAACCTAAATGATTAAAGCTGAAGCTTACATTTCGGCAAGGGATCATTTCATAAGGTCGTTGAAGAGGAACTAAATGACAAAGCAGCTTCATTAAACTGGTTTTGCCACAGCCTACTGGGCCGGAAAGGAGAATCCCTTTTTCTAAATCGATATTAAATTTGTCGCAATACTCACGGTCTTTGATAAAATAAGAGCATAATTTCAAAAGTATCTTTTTATCCTCTTCATAAATCCTGAATCTTTTTCCAAATAGTAGTTTCCCCTTTGCATCCAGATAAATCAAGATTTTTGGAAAATCGTATGTTACGTTTTTACCGTCAAATTCACCTAGCGAATATTCAACGCCACCTTCGGTTATTTTAGAGGGGTTGTCCATAGTCTTTGGTTTTAGTGGTTCGTAAGTTGTCCCGATTTTGGGACGCTTCTTTTTTGTTTGGCTTGTTTTCTATGCCAAACAATTCAGTTCGATCCATCCAATTTTTGGCTAGTGCCTGCCAATCACGTATCGGTTTTCCATCGCTCGTTTTCCAATCGTTGTTTTCGTAATGATCGAAGAATTTTTTTCCTTCATCAGCAGTAAATTTTTTTTCAATAAAAAAATCTAAAACCGTCTGCCTGCCTTTTGGCTGTTTATTATTGTTTGCTTGTTTGTTATTGTTTATAGTAGATACCAATGCTTGTCCACTGGTGGGACGGTGCTGGTTCACTACCGGTTCACGTATGGGATGGTACTGTTCTGCAAGTTGTTCTAATTTGGGATCGTAGTGTCCCGTAAGCGGTTCATTACTTGTCCCGATAATGGACATCTTAATCTTGCTGCCTTTGTAGGGATTGTTCGATGGAAAGTAGGTGAGGTAATTCCACGAGTCAAGGTCTGTTACGCAACGATGATAAGTAGATTTTGAGCCAATCTTGGCCGCACGCATCAAATCCCTGCGGTTCACAAAAAACTCCTCTGCAAAACGGCTACTGTTCCATTCCTGGAACAGTGCCATATAGAGACTGATGTGAGTAGGATTTAAACGGTCATCAAAGTAGAACGCTTCAAAAGCCGAATTCAATAGCTTAATGTAGTTCATCTCTTAAGAACTTAAATCGTGCTGTACACGATGTTCTTCCATCACGTTTTGGATCTCTTCCGCATCATAATATATAATGCCCCCTACCTTAGTGTAGGGAAGGGTACCATTAATCCGTAAATTTTGAAGTGTTCCCGGACTTATTTGAAGTAAGTCCATAACCTCAGAAGATTTAAGATACTTTTTGATTTTTCCGGAAGATTGTTTGGCTAGAAGGTTTTTGATATCATCGAGTAATTCCATTTTGAATTCTCGAAGATCGTCTGTGGTAATAATACTTGTTGGCATAACTTAAATTTTTTAGAGTACGTCATCACCTCATTGAAATGTTTTGGTGATTTCTGTACTGATTTGACTTTTGTTA
Source organism: Zunongwangia sp. L-65 (assembly GCF_056859415.1). Lineage (NCBI taxonomy): Bacteria > Pseudomonadati > Bacteroidota > Flavobacteriia > Flavobacteriales > Flavobacteriaceae > Zunongwangia > Zunongwangia sp. L-65. Next base: position 17,879 of record NZ_JBSXOK010000058.1, on the reverse strand, counting down.
TGCAAATTGCAAGAAGATTCCTCAAGTAGTATACAAGTTGCTACCAAGTTGGTTGTTTAAATTTAACCTATTTAGGAATAAAAAATGATAGAAAAATATTTTAAATATTGTTGACAAAAGCAGTAGAACCAAACCAATTATTGAATATTGAAAATTACCAAGTTGATGAATTTTAGAATTATTCGTCTTGAGAATCCATATAGCGAATAAGGTCCTCTTGAAGCTCTTGTAAAAACTGAGTCCTTCCTTTTTTACGAATTCTTATAGCTAAGAAGTTACGATAGTAATCGCCTAAGTCGATATTAAACATTTTTTCAAATGTTAAGGCTATTAGTTTTATATCAGCATTATTATTGTTAATATATCCAGAGGCATATAGGGCATAGACTAATTCTATAAGAGCTGTTTTACTGCCAGTCCAGTTCATTTTAGATTTAGGAATTTTGACTGTTTTAATCTCATCTCTTTCCAGTCCGTGTAATTGATCCTCTAGAAACACTTCTATCAAATCATTAGCTAATATTTTGGCTACGATATAGTCGTGAGAAGTAGAGAAACGATGGTCGGTTTCAAAATACCTAGTACTTAGATTAAGCTTGATGTCATGTTTATTTCTTACAAAATACTTATGGTCTAAATAGGTGCTTCCAGTTCGATAATATTTATAAAATTCTAATTGATCGTCAAAGAAGCGCTTTAATTTGTTCAGTTCCTTAAGTAAATATTTCCTTAAAACACGCTCACCACCATAAGGTTTACGGGTTTCAATTTTATAAATCTGATTGTAATAGATTAACTTAGATACAAATTTGGGTTTTGTGTATTTAAAAAATAGAATTTCATCATATTGATTTTCAAATTTGTGATGAACTGTTTTTTTCTTTATATCGTCTAATACATTTAGTATTACTTCTAAAGCTTCCTGAGAAATATGTAACCAATTATTTTTTTCAATTTCGAGAAAATTTAAATGCTCTTCTAGATTTAAGAGGCTTTTTTTGCAAAAATCATTCATTAACCTTCAACATTTTTCAATTTGCACCTTAAAGTAAAGAAGTTTTACTAAAAACTTTACTGTATTTATATGTTTAAAATCGTGGTATTACCACATAAATGATGTGGTATTTCCAAACAGTTACTTAACAAGCTGTTTCTATTTTTGAAGTCAAAAAAAAGTGGGAATTTCCTATTATATAATAAATAATAATGATTCAACTTTTCACAAGCTTTTTTCTGTGTTGAATGAATTCTCAGAATTTGCGTGCTTGGGTTTTACGAACAATTATGAACAAGCTATGAATGAGATATTAAAGTCAAACCCTGATATCATATTCATCAATTTAGATACTTGCCTACCAAAACAATTCGGAGATATATTTTCTTACTGTAAAGAAATTAATGAATATGTAATTAAGCAACCTAAATTTATCGGCTTGTCTAAAGATGCTTCTAAATCATATTTAGCTTTAAAGAATAGGTTTTATGATTATATACTAAAGCCGGGTAGCGAGCTTGATATTCGTAAAACGGTACTTCAGTTATTAAAGAGTAGAGAGTATAATTTAAATGAAACCTTATGTCTTAAATCTTATAAAGATTATACAATTCTCCATATTAAAGAAATCCTATTTTTAAAAGCTGATAATAATGCAACTGATTTTGTAATGACTAATGGCAAAACGATTAGTGCTTTTAAAACTTTAAAGTTTTTTGAAAATATTTTACCAAGTAGCTTTATCAGAATTCATAACAGTTATATGATTAATAAAAATCATCTGTCGCGAATTAACTTTGGAAAGTTAAAATGCTTTTTAAACCATAATAATATCACTTTACCTTTTTCACGATCTTATCGACATAATCTTCAGTCTTTAGAGGAATTATTGGAACAAAAAGCTATTTCTTTTAATTAGTGTTTCTAGCCTGAAATAGAAATCTTCACTTACTAGTAAATACATAGCACAAACTAATAGAAATAACTCATCTACCAAATGGAGGTTATAATCTATTTCTATTGTACCCTATTACAGTAATTTGACCTCGGTTTAAGAAAGAAGCTTCTTAAGAAACTAGGAGATATGAATATCTACTGTTTCAATCATGCATGATTAAATATCGAACCACCCCAGACATCTCGGGGACATAACATTATTGTTTAATCATAACCTTTAAACCATGAAGACATTCAAAAACTTATTAAGCTTAACATTTATAACTTTATTAGCTTATTCTTGTGAACCGGAAGAATTACCAAATAATACATCACTTCAGCAAGATATTATTACTGCAGATACAGGAGATCAAGACGATGAAGTTGAAGAAAGAAACGGAGAGAAACCAGAATAATAATTTTAAAAATAATAAAAGGTCTTGTAATCTACAGGGCCTTTTATTATTTTCAAAAATTTAAATTTTATTCATCTCTAAAGGATTGTTTGTGAAATCATGCTGCGTATCAATTTTCTATGTTTTAATAGTCTGTTTTTTGTCATGTACCTCCAAAATTGATGAAAATCAAAATGAGGTTGCAAATAAAAATACAATTGTTGAAAGTGGAAAATCTATTTCTGATGCGCAGGAAAAGCCTGACTTAATAGTCGCTTACAAGTTAGCCCTAAAAGAAGAAAATGATTCTATACGAAACAAAAAACTACTAGATATTTCCTATCGTTTCTTGAAGGCAAAGGATTCTGCGATGTTCTTACAATCTAATAAAGAGGCAAGGGATTTAGCTATTTCTATCGAGGATTCTAGTGGCGTTGCGGCTACATACTGGGATCTGGCTCATTATTATCATAGATATAATAGAGAAGATAGTGCTTATTTTTATTACGATAAAGCTCAAAAAATATACAAAAATTTAAATAATGATTTAACTGCAGGCCGCTTGTTATTGAACATGGCGATCATGCAAAAAAATATTAGAGATTATACGGGTAGTGAGGTTACCACAATGAATGCTATTTCGCTTTTAAAGCCAATAATAATCTAGGTATCATTTATAATGAACTCGAAGATTATGAAAAAGCAGTTTATTATTACCAAAATGGATTAGATTATATAAGAAAGGCTGGAGATTATCAGTATTTACCTTCAATTTGGAATAATATGGGGCTTGTTTATCACAATCATAATAATTTCAATGAAGCTGTTGAATATTTTGATAAAGCTTTGAATTATAATGATAGTATCCAAGAGTCTGATCCAAAATTGTTCGCTATGCTTATAGATAATAAAGCAAATGCTAAACTTCATCTAAAGGATACTATGGGCATATATGAGCAATTTAATGAAGCTTTGAGAATAAGAAAAGAATTAAATTTAGAGTCAGGCGTTAGTATAAATCAATTACATTTAGCTGATTATTTTCTGGAGAAGAAAGATACTATAAGAGCTATAGATTATGCGATCAAGGCAAAAGCGATTGCTTCAAGAACCAAAAATACGAGAGATTTACTTTCTTCTTTAAAATTTCTTTCTTTAGCGGTCAAAGATAGTGCACTTAAATATTCTAGACGTTATATAGAAATTAGCGACAGCCTGCAAAAAAGGGAAAGAACTGTAAGGAATAAGTTTGCTAGGATACGTTTCGAGACGGATGAATATATTTCGGAGACTGAAAGGCTTAATGACCAAGTCGTAAGAATTTCAATAATATCTCTGACGGTTTTCCTTATTTTTGTATTATTATACATAATAAGAGGGCAAAGGTCAAAAAATAAACTAATCCAACAAAAGCATCAGGCTGGTCAGGAAATATATAATTTAGTTTTAGCACAACAAAAGTTAATTCAGGAAGAACGAGATAAAGAAAAACTGCGTATATCTCGGGAGTTACATGATGGAGTTTTAGGTAGTTTGTTTGGACTAAGAATAAGTTTAGATGTAATGAATGAAGAAGATGATGATGATAGTAAGAAAAAGCGAGCTGAGTATATAAAAGGGATTCAGGATATTGCGGAAGAAATTAGGTTGATTTCTCATGAACTTAATAAAAGTTCACAAGTTGATATTGATTTTAATGTTTTGTTACAAGAATTTTTGAGTAGACAATCGGACAAAATTGAAGTTCAATTAGATATGCCTAATTCCATTAAGTGGGATTCCATAGAAAATAATGTAAAAATAAATATCTACCGTATTATACAGGAAGCTACAACGAATATTCTCAAGCATTCCAATGCTAGTAAAGCTACAGTTTTAATAGAAAAGTTACATGAGGATTTAAAAATTGAAATTAAAGATGATGGAGAGGGATTTGATACTGAAAAAAGAAATTTTGGAATAGGTCTAAAAAATATAAAAAACCGTAGTCGAAATATAAGAGGAAACTTATCTATTACTTCAGGTACAGAGGGAACAACGATATCATTATGTGTAAAACTTAAAAAGTAGAGCAGTTATGCAGGAGAAAAAAGTGATAAATATTTTACTGGTTGATGACCATCATATGATTTTGGAGGGTTATAAAAATGTATTGTCAAAAATAAAATCTAGTGACTTTACTTTAAATGTAGAAACTTCAGATAACTGTGATAAAGCTTGGGAGATTGTAAATGAGAAGAGAGTTGATATTATTTTTTTAGATATTAATTTTCCTATAAGCGATAATAATAAAATACTTTCAGGGGAAGATTTAGGGATTAAGATAAAGAAACAGCTTCCTGAAATTAAAATTATAATCTTAACCGTTCTAGGCGATCCCTTCCGTCTTCATAATATACTTTTAAATACTAATCCTGATGGATTCTTATTAAAAGGAGAAACTACTTCGGAAGAACTCAATAGATGTTTATCAAAAGTTATAGCCAATCCACCTTATTACGGATCAAAAATTTCAAAAATGCTTCATTCTGAAGTGAAACATAATAACTCTTTAATAGATGAAGTGGATAGAATTATGCTTTATCAACTCTCTTTGGGTACAAAAACGAAAGATCTAACCAAGTTTGTTCACCTTTCCTTAAGAGCAGTTGAAGATAGAAAACGCAAGCTAAAAGAGATATTTGGTGTTAGTGGCGAGGGAAATAAAGCTTTGTTGGAGAAAGCGAGGGAAAGTGGATATATATAAATCAAACAGCTTTTTCATTTTTATTAAACGTGGTTTTACCACATACTAAATGTGGTTTAAATCAGGGTACTATTTCTACCTTCTTATAGTTTTGTATAAATAACTAGCACGCGTGTAGGGGAGAATCTCGAAAATCCTATAAAGAGAGTAGAGTTAATGAAAATTTTATTAAAATGAAGAAGTTAGTATTTTTAGGAATAATGGGTGTATTTTTCTCATCAATGTATGCATCTACTCCAACAGAAGTCAAAAAAGAAGTTCGTCAAGAGGCTGCTTCTTTCCCTGTCTATTGTGATGGAGTATATGCAGGGGAGGCAGATTCCATTCAAGAGGCCTGGGATATGTGTGACTAACTATAAGTGATAAAAACTTATAGTTAAATGATGTACAATTTGAAATTTTTCAGATTGTACACTTTTTTTAAATAAAGAATCTTATTTATGAAATATTTTATGTTATCAATTTTTTTGTTTTGCATTTCCCAACAAATGCAAAGTCAAAAAGGTATTGTTTATTATGGGCAAATAAAAAGTCCAGGAATGAAAAGTGCTGCCGGTCCCGATTTAAACGCTTATTTGGTATTTAATAAGGAAAAATCTTATTACGTAACTGCAAAAGATTCTCTGGAAGAAGCAACTTCTCAAAATAAATCAATATATCGAGGAGAAGGGGAGCAAGTGGTGGCTTATAACGGTAATAAAACATTTAGATATGGAGAACAGGTTTTCTTTAACCGAAAAAAAGATAGTTTATGGTGGAGCCAACGTTTTGGTGGTAATATCTATATAGCAGAAAAAAAACCGGTTATAAATTGGAAGTTAAAATCTGAGACCAAGAAAATAGGTGATTTCAAGGCGCATAAAGCCATAGGCGAATTTAGAGGGCGTACTTATACTGCTTGGTATACTTTAGAGGTTCCTTTACCGTATGGCCCCTGGAAATTACAAGGATTGCCAGGATTAATACTAGAAGCTAGTGATGAACGAGACGAAATGTTAATTTATTTTAAAAGCTTAGAATATCCCACGGAAAACGAAGCTCATATTTCTCAAGTACAAAGACCAAAAGGAGAAGACGAGGGATGGCAAACCATTGAAGATTTTGAAAATATGCTGCGTAACAGTATAGAAAGAGCCTATAATAGAATGGTTTTAAGAGCTGAACGAAAAGAATCTGAGAAGCCTAAAAAACCAGTTTTTAGTGATATTTATATAGAGTCTTTTGAATAATGGCAAAAGGGTACCGAACACTTCTTCTGTTTTTTATTTTTTTTTTATTTCTTTTATGGAGTGTAAACTCACAAGTTATTATTGAAGGTAAAGTTACTGATTCGAGTAATAAACCTTTGGAAAATGCCAGTATAGTACTTTCAAATTCTGAGAATGAAATCATAGATTATTTATATACGGATAATACAGGGGAATTTAAATTCAATATCTCTCCAACAAATTTAATTTCTGATAGCTATGACATAGCTGTTAATTTGCTCGGATTCGAAGAACATATTCAAAAAGTAGCTCTTAATACTGGTAAAAAGCGATATACTCTTTCTTTTATTCTACAGGATAAAATAGAACACTTAAATGAGGTAGTTCTAAAGCCGGATGAAAAAATCTCAACAAATGGTAATGTTACCACATTAAAAACCGCTCCATTTATAGATCAATCTGAAGAAAATGTTGAAGATGTTCTTAAAAAACTACCTGGGATAGAAGTACTCGAAGATGGAACTATTAAAGCTCACGGTAAATTTATAAAGAAACTTATGATCGATGGAGATGATATGTTTGCTAATGATTATCAGGTCCTTTCTAAGAATTTGGATGCGAAAACCTTAGATGCAGTACAAATTATAGATAATTTTCAGGATAATCCTGTTTTGGCAAGAGTATTGGATTCTGATGATGTAGCATTAAACCTAGAACTAAAGGACGAATTTAAAAACGTCTGGTTTGGAAACGCTTCTTTGGGAGCTGGTTTAGAAGAAAGGATTAGAGGTACTGCCAATATTGGTTTGTTGAGAAAAAAAATAAAATTCTTTTATCTGGGGGATTACAATAATTTAGGAAACAAGGCAGTAGATCAATTAAAAGGCACTCCATCTTCCCTAAATTTAACTTCGGCATATCGTGAAGTAGAGATAGAACCAGAAATAGAATCTGTATTTTCGATCAACAAGAACGAAAGCCAAATATTAAAAGACGATCAAAGTATTTTTAATAAAGCTTTCTTGAATTCGATAGGATTAGTAACAAAAATTGAAAAGGATATTGAAATACGTGCTACCGGCTCATTCGCTCAAGATAATCAAAGACAACTTTTTTATTCACGATCTATTTTTAATGTAGAAGAAAATCCTGTGGAATATATTGAAGATAGTGATACTGACCATAAAAATAGTATTGGTTCAGGAGAATTGGAAATAAAATATACAGGAGGAGAGCGCTCGTACCTTAGAAATTTATTCTCTTATAAAAATCAACCTGAAAAATTTGATAATCAACTTATTTTCAATAATAATAGCGTAAATCAAGATTTAAATAAGAAAGAATACGCATTATACAATCACTTAAACTACAGCTATGCATTAGGGAAAAATACAGTTTTACATAATTATACCTACGTTGGTCAAACCCAACTCTCCCAAGATGCAACAATTAATTCTCTTGGCTTAAACAATTTTTTTGATTTTACCAAAAAGGCAAAAATTTATCAAAATAATAAAGATGAACTAAATGTTTTTGGAATTAACAACAATCTATTTTCAGAATTTGGAAATTTCACTAATCGATTATCCTTAGGGTATGAGATCTTTGAGGAAGATAGGCAAACTAAGTTAAGTTCACCCTCGGAAAATTTTGAAGTAGATAGCCTAAAAAATGATTTAAATTATAAACGTAGAACGTTTAATTTAAAAGAAAGTATCGGTTATAAATTTTCAGAAAAAGCGAAACTTACACTAGGGATTTCAATGGAAAGATTAGACCTTACCACTGATTCTAACGAAAAGGAGAAATGGATTTTTAATCCACAAATAGACTTAGATCTCCGAAAATTAAAAATAGGACGTTTTGTTTTTGGTTATGAAAATACTTACGCTGTTCCAGATTCTCACTTATTGTTTCAGAATTATCAATTAAATACTTATAATTCTTTGGTGCGTGGTACTAATACTATATATTTAGTGGAAAAAGATGTATACAAATTCTATTATAAATGGGCTAACGAGTTAGAGTCCCAAGCACTTACCTTTAGAATAAAATACGACGATTTTAAGGGTAATTATTCGACTACAAATCAAATAGGAGAGAATCTTAGGTTCTTCTCTTATCAAGTTATTGAAGGTTCTAACCGTATATCTGCTAATTTAGATTTTACCTCTTTCTTTGATGATTTAAACCTATCTACAAATCTAAGAACATCTCAAAACTGGGGGATACAACCTATTCAGGCCAATTCACAGGATTTTAATGACTTAAAAACCTATTCGTCGAATTATTTGATTTCCGGTACAACCTATTTTAAAATTCCCTTAAATTTTAGATTTCGATTCAACTTAAATTTAAGCGAATCAGATTATAACAATGTAATATCAAAAACTCAATGGAGCAATTACTCTTTAGCTTTGAATTATAAACTGTCTGAAAAATGGAATTTGAACATCGAGAATGATTATTATAAGATGCCAAATAATTCCTATTATTTTTTAAACAGTACTTTAAAATTCCAGCCAGATTCTAATTTCTCGTATAAATTATTTTTCAATAATTTGGGAAATGAAATGAATTTTAGCACAGTAGTAATTGACGAATTCACCACGTATGAATCAAGTATCAGGTTACTTCCTCGTTATCTATTTTTGAGTGTGAAATATAAGTTTTAATAGCTGCTTATTCTTTAGTAATTGAGAAGGATATAGCTTTTTCCTCCTAACGGTTATTTGTTCTAAAACTGTTTTAAATCAGTGTCTTTACTGAGGTAATAAATAAATTCACTAGAGATTGATTCTTCCAGTGTAAAGATAAGAACCAGCAACTTTTAACTCAACTTACCGTCCAAGCTATGATAGTAAGTCTAAGTTACTGAAGGGAAAATTTTAGCAGGGAAATAAAAATTTTTCAATGCCTTGTTTACGTTTTAGCATTGATCTTCAATTAAAAAACGTGGTATATCCACAAAACAACTGTGCTTTTATTGAAGCCACTTCTTAATAAATTCATTTAATTTTAGGTGTTGAAACTTTAATTTGGCAAAGAATGTCTGTGACAAAAATAGAGTATCTAAAAAAATAGTATTGCGCAATACTTGGAAGGCCTAGAATATATCTAATATAATAGGCAATTGTTTAACCTTAAATTTTTATATCATGAAAAATTTAAAATTAATTTTACCAGTATTGGCATTTATATTTGCAATAGGGGTAGCTTTCGCTACGGTAAATGTGAAGCCGAAAATAGAGTTCCAGGCTAATGACTATGTGAGACTAAATGGATCCTGGGAAGCTATTGATGAACAAAGTTGTGAGGAAGGAGATTTTACCTGCCAGGTGCAATATGGACAGAATGGTCCAGTTCTGGATGTTTATGACGAAATGGGAGATGAAGAGCCTAAATCAAGTGGTTCGCAGGTTCCAACTGTAATAAACCCTTAATGATCTTTAATTCTCTTTGAGAAAAGAAGAATGATGAAATCACCTTAGGTATATATGTCTAAGGTGATTTTTTTAAGTATTACATCAGATATCTTGTTCGGGAAACCCAAGAAATTTTTGAGAATAAGACATAGACATGTATTTCTTCGCCGTGACGTTGATATCATCAAGGCTTATAAAGTGTTCTAAAATGGTTCCATACTGAAGAACTTCTTCAGAGAGATTTTCTTTACTTATAAATTTTTCTCGTAAATATGTAGTCCAAAAATTAGAATATCCATATCGTTTAAAGCTATTCTCATAATATTGAAGTTGGTTCTTAATAGCTGTATCCAGCCAGTCTTGAGTTACTCCGTTTTCTTTTAGATTTAGAAATTCCTCATAGGCTAACTGTATAAGATGTTCTTCATTACCAATAGCACTGTCAAACTCAATTTCAAATAGATAAATTTTGCAATTTAGGTCTATCCATCTTCCCCTGGCTACAGGGGCATAACTACCTTCTCTCAGACGTTCAAAAATTCTTTCATTCAGAGCGTTGGCCAATAATTGAAGTTCTACTTTTGTTTTTATGTTTTTTTCAACTTCTACAGGAAAAAAAAGTCTCACATAGGCATGGTCAATGTTTTTATAAGTAAGATCCTTTTTTATTTTTTTCAGTGGAAACTGCAATTTAATTTCAGGGATAATTTCATTTTTTATGGGAAAATGCATTAGTCGATTGCTTAACACTGTTGCTATCTCATCCGTTTCAAAATCTCCCGTAATGATAAAGGTAAATCCCTCAATGGAGGAAAAACTCTTGTAAATCGCTTTGAAAGTATCTTGCATAGATAATTGAGCAAGGTCTTCCTTTTGAAGTGTTGGTAATTCGGGATACCAAACAGGGTTAATTTTCTGCATAATAAATGCCGTTGACCCTCTTATTTCTTTACCGTCTAATCGATCATTAAGCTTATTTTTCCATGCCATAAAGGCTTCTTCGTCTTTTCTAGGCTTTTCTAAATATAGGTTCAATAATTCGATGAGTTTTAAAAAGTCTTTTCTTTCAGATTGTCCGGATATCTTTTGAAATTTAATATCTGAACTGAAATTTAAGCTCATATTATGTTCCTGCATAAATTGCTGAAGTATGAATTTGTTATAATTACCTGCACCCGTATATTGAAGAAAATCCGGAGCAAGCTGTCCAAGCATGTATTCCTTTTTATTATTGACGGAAGCGGGTATAGGCCGAAATGCATCAATAGAAATAATATTTTCAAACTGCTTAGATCTAGGAAAGCCTGGTTTGAATATTAAGGTAATGTTATTTGGAAGTTTTATAGTTGAAACACCAATTTCATTTTTTTGAATGCTTACCTTTTTTAAAGGAGTGTGATCTACAATATTAATTTTCTGCTCTAAATTTGCAATTGATTTTCGATTTGTTTTTAAAGGGTCTGTGGTAGCTTTTTCGATTTTTTGAATCCAATTTGTTAACGTATCTAAACCTGGAACTGCCTTGTTTTTTTCTTTATAGAAAATCAAATGAGTGTTCCGTGATAATGAAGTGTTCTCCTCAATAAAGCGATTCAGATCCTTAAGACTTATTTCCTTCAGCATTTTACTGGTTACTGCGATCTCATTCTTTCGGTTTGGAGCTGCCTTATGATTAATAAAATGATCTTGTAACTTTTGCACTATTAATTTAGATCCAAGACTTTTTTTGGTGTATGATTCTTTTATTATCAGCTCTTTAGCAGCGTTTAAATCTTCAGAGTTAATATTATGATGTAATTTTTTCCAAGCACTAATGCCCTTTTGGATTCTTTGTTTTAAATCCTGAGTGTTTGCTACTTCAATACGCATATAAGCAGTATTAAAATAATGACCAAATTCACCAGAAATGTTGTAATCAGGGTCAAACGAACTGAATGGAGAAATGTAATCCTGGGATAGAAATTTTTCTCTCTCACTAAGAATTTTATTATAAAGTTTTTCAATGAGCATATGCCTATAATCAGATAAGGACGTCATATGATTATCTAAGTTCGGGCGCTTTCTAATTATTTCTAATCTTAGCCTTGTATCAATGCTATCATTTACTACAGAATATTTATTACTTTCTTCTGAATTTTTAAATTTTATTCTCTTATGATAGGTGTTGTCATTGGTGGGATTCCCAAGTTGAGAAAACAATTTTTTTATTCGTATTTCCAGGCTATCGACATTAAAGTTCCCTACAATTATTGCGGCTTGTAAATCGGGACGATACCATTTGTTATAATAGTTTAATAACGCATCGTGTTTATAATTTTTTAGACTTTTAATATGTGCTGTTTCATTATATACTCGCAAGCCTAGAGGTTCTGCTAATTGTTTTGACCTCATTCTTCGTTGCCAGAGACCGTGGGGGTCTTTCGTTCTCATTTCGCCCTGAACGGCCTCTCTTTCTATTGCAATAGATTCCTGAGACCAGGTTCCTCCTTGTGCCCACTCAAACAAAATATGGCTGCCTTCTTCCATTATATTTTTAGTATTTGCCGGTGCTGTCGCCGTATAAATAGTAGCATTGGATCGTGTTTGTGCGTTACTGAAACCTCCTATTTTTTTGAAATAACCTCGAACATCAGGAAAACTACGCGTTTGTTTTGCTACCAGATGTTCTAAAAGATGGGCATATTGTAGTTGGTCGGTTTCCTCATTAGAATATCCGGCTTTTACCACCAGATTAAAAAAGATCTTTTTTTCTGGGTTATGATTCTCTTTAAGGTAATATGTAAAACCGTTATCCAATTTACCATATCGAACTGATGGATCTAAAGGTATACTCTTTAAGGTGTCCTCAACTTGATTTTGAGAAAATGTTTTAAGGCCAATACCCAGACATAAGATGATCAGATATGCTCTTATGCTCTTACCTAATTGCTTAATATCCTTCATTTTGACTTAAGTTTGGGTTTCTCATTCGTTCTTCTGAAGGGATTGGATACCATATATCTGTAGTCTCCCAAAATGGATTTTGTGAAGAGAAATACTCGGTAGCCTTATTAGTACGTTTCAAATCCAGCCATCGATGCCCCCATTCGGTAAAGAGTTCTCTTTGGCGTTCTAAGTAAATATGATTAAGTATGCCTTCCTGATTTAGATTAGTATTGTTTTGAGCTAGCGGGGAGAGTCCTGCGCGTGTTCTAATCCTATTCAAGTCAGTAATAGCTTCTGAAAGATTTCCTAGTTGTGCTTGTGCTTCAGATCGTATTAAATACTGTTCTGCCAATCTCATAACCATCGAATATTCTTCGATAGGAAATTCGGTGCTATTTCTTATTTTATACTTATAAGCATAGAACGCATCAAGATTATCGCTATAACCAATCCAGTTAATATATCGTTTATCTACTTCATCGAAAAGTTCGGGGAATGATGGTGCCAACTCCAGTCCGGCTAAGAATGAAAATACGGGGTCTATAATAAACATGTTTCCCTCATTAGTATGCGAAGTAAAGCCTCCCCCTCCAATAGGAGAGATTTGCCAGATTGCTTCTTGGCTATTGGCTAAAAAAACTTCATTTAAATCTTCAGGGAGATGATATAATGAAGATTGAATGACTTTAGCACTATATAATGCTGCATTTTCCCAATCTTCTATAAATAGGAAAACCCTGGCTAATAATGCACTGGCGGTGAAACTGTTTACACGAGTGCGATCACTATCAGGGTAATCTGCACTAAGTTGTTCTTCTGCCAGTATTAAATCTTCAATAATTTGTTCGTAAACAGCTCCTATAGGTGTTCTTGTTGTAAGTTGATTTTGATTATAATCGGTGGAAAGCACTAAAGGCACATCGCTATAAAGATTTGCTAAATAAAAGTAACAAAATGCACGAATAAAATAGGCTTCTCCTTGAAGTTGAGTTTTTAGTTCCGGAGTTAATTCATTGGAACTTTCCAAGCCTTCCAAAAGTGAATTGCTCATGTAGATGATGTTATAAGCACTAGACCAGATATTTAAATTTCCACTATTGTCCGGTTGTATGTCATGCTGTTCAAAATGTAAACGTTCGATGTTAGAATCGTAGATATTTTTTACAATTCCGCCAGATAAGCCACTTAGTACGGTAACACTATTACGTTGGCCATTAGAAAATGCAGATTGAAATAATTGGTTATAAATACCTTTCATAGCACTTTGGGCCGTAGCATCGTTTTGAAAAACGACCTCACGTACTATCTTGTTATTTGGAGCATCTACTTCTACAAAATCTTCGCAGGAAAAGCATAAGCAGGATATCACCAAAATATATATTGTGGGTTTTAGATTATGTAATTTCATTATATTGTTTTTAAAGTTTTACTTCTATCCCTCCGGTAATCGTTCTTAAATTTCCAAGTCCTAAACCAGGACGTTCGGGGTCTAGCCCATCATAATTGGTAAGGGTAAATAGATTTTGACCGTGAATAAAAAGCTGAATGTTTTCTATGCCTAATCTAGAAGTTAGTACCCTTGGTAACTTATAGGCGAGCGATATGTTCTTTAGTCGCAGATAAGACGCATCTTTAATAGGAAAGGCCGTATTTAGCACGCGATTATAAGCGGTTCTTGAAGCCGAAGTTTGAGAAATTTGTTGATATATACTGTTGTCTCCTTCTAAACGAGATAGTATTAGCCGTGTTGAATTACTAATAGTGCCAGAGCTAAAGGATGTAACACGCCCCTCCTGTTTCACAAATTCCCATAAAAACTGAAGTGAAATACCTTTAAAAGTAATATTGTTATTCAGTCCACCATATAATTGCCTGTTATTGTTTTGGATAATGTTTTGATCCTGATAATCATAAGAACCATCTTCATTACTGTCTTCTATGGTATACAATCCAGTTTCAGGATCTAAACCTGTATAGTTGTAGAGCAATGAAATGTTTAATGGATGGCCGACACGGTAAGTATTCGCGTAAGAGGATTGTTCGATATCTGGATACCTAAGGAGTTCATTTTTTGGAATACTTAGATTAAATGAAGTAGCCCAATTGAAGTCTTTCCCCTGAATATTTTGACTGTTTACTTCAATTTCCCAACCGCGATTTTCTACGGTAGCAGGTAAATTAGCTTGTACAGATGTAAATCCTGTAATGTAGGGAAGGGGATATCCAACCAGCTGATTTGAGGACCGATTACGATAATAGCTTATCCCAAAACGAATACGGTCGTTTATAAATCCTAATTCTATCCCTCCTTCCAGCTTTTTATTAACTTCCCATGAGTAGTTGGGATTAGCCAGTCCTGTAGGGTATAAGCCACCAACACCAATGGTTGCTTCGTAAGCCTCTAAATAGCCATAATCCCCAATTTGGTCATTTCCTGTTGTCCCATAGCTCGCTCTAATTTTTCCAAAGCTTAAAAATGGCAAGTGCTCTTCAACAAAATTTTCGTCACTAAAAATCCAAGCGGTACCAATGGCACCAAAATTAGCAAAGCGGTTATTGGTACCAAAACGTGAAGATCCATCGCGCCTTCCGGTAAAATTCAAATAATACTTTCGATTCCAATTCAAGCCTATTCGGGAGAATATAGCAGCATAACGATAGGTATTATTCTCTCCGCTGGCATTCACGATACTTTCTGCAGCTCCTAAATTCCCGATAAGTGCTTCAGAAGCATAACCACTGCCTTGAAAGCGCTCATACGAACTTTTGTTTTCCTGGAAAGTTCCTCCCAGAATGGAATTAATTGCTAATTTTTTGATTTTAACAGTATAGTTGAGTTGTGGTTCCATGATCCACGAACCCCTATAGGAATTAATATGGGAAGAGCGGTGCTCAATAGCATCTGCCGGATTGTAGGAGCGTATAGGTCGCTTTAATAATTCTCTGGAATTATAATGGGTATATCCCAAACTTGTTTTAAGTTCAAGGCCTTTTAATAATTGGTACGAGAGGCCAAGATTGGTAATTATTGTATTACTATTGGTTGTACTATTATTAAAATAGCCTGCTAAAGGGTTATCCAGCCCGGCATCACCCCATTCCTGCCAGTTTAAATCACCATTATCCAGAAAGATAGCCGGTGCATTAGGGGATAGGAATACATTTGATAAATTATAGGAAACACCACCGGTTAGTTCATTAACATCAACCCCGTAATTTGTAGATAAATTAAGATTTAATTTTCTGTCTTTAGAATGGTGATTAAGATTAAAGCTTCCTGTTATCTTTTGGTAATTATAATCCCCGGGGTAAACTGTACCTTGTGTAAAATATCCTCCACCCAGTCTAAATATGGTATTTTCGTTCCCACCGGAATAATCGAGTTTAGCATTAGTAGTATTGGATGTTCCTCCAAAAATAAAATCTTGCCAGTCGGTATAGCGTTGGTGATCCCATAAAAGTAAATCGTATGCATTACGTTCTGTCATGGCTACACCATCGTTTTCGAACGCCCGTGCTCTAACCGCCAAATATTCTTCGGTATTTAAAAGATCCAATCGATTTGGTACCGTGGCTGTTCCTGTATAGTAACGAGCGGTTAACCCTGCAGTAGAAGCAGATCCAACTTTAGTGGTAATTAAAACGACACCATTGGCTCCACGTGAGCCATAGATAGCCGTGGCATCGGCATCTTTCAGTACCTCGATACTCTCTATATTGGAAACATCTAGACTGTTAAGAGGATCTATACCGGCAGAGGACATTAAAGTGTTACTCTCTATAGGGGTAGAGTTGATAGGTACACCATCGATAATGTATAGTGGATAGTTTCCCTCTTCTCGTAGGCTATTAGTACCTCGAATTCTAATGGTAGAGGCCATTCCGGGATTACTGCCACCCGACGTAATTTCTACCCCGGCCATTATACCCTGTAAGGCCTGTAAGGGATTTACCACCGGTTGTAGTTGGATATCTTCCCCATTTACCCTACTAATATTTCCGGTGCGCTCACGTTCAGTTGTGGTATAGTAGCCGGCGTTAATAACGACCTCGGATAAGGCATCAGTATTTTGTTGTAATTGTACATCACCATTAAAATCTCTGGTGATAAATACCAATTTTGTGGTATAGCCCATAAACGAATAGGATAGGGTATCCCCAATGCTGGCATTAATACTATATTCTCCTTTGAGATTAGTCATCGTTCCCTTGTTGCTGCCTTTAATGATAATATTTACACCAGGTAAGGGCAGGCCTTGTTGATCGCTTACCGTACCATTGATAAGATGCTGAGGTATACTTTCTTTTATCGCTGTACGGGCTTGCAGTTGCAATTGTCCTAAAAATAGATACAAAAGGAATAGGGGTACTGCCCAATGGCAGTACGTATAATTATTTTTCATAATTTTGCTGTGGTTTTGTTTTACTTTATTAGTTAATCAAGCCATAGCCTTCCCGACCGATCCTACTCTATTGGGAAGGCTTCTTAGCTTTTTAGGGCTAGCCTAAGGCAATTCAAATAGATGTGTTTTTGTTTTTTCTTCTTATAGATATAGGTTTTAATGAAACATTATTTTTAAAAGCATTTAGTGTTTTGGGTATTCCAAACCCACCCATCACCACAGCATAGAAATAGGGCTTAGCTGTAGCTTCCCGGACTAGCCTAATGGCGTATCCAAATAAGACTTAAATTTTTCTAGTGCGGCTACTTCAGTTGAAGAGGCTATAGAATCTGAGTATGTAACCTGAAATAAAGTAGGCGCAGGTCTCAACTTATTAGGTCTAAGGCACTGGTATACCATCACACTAATAAAAGAGATCCTGCGCCCGGGTCGCAGGCATCCTTGCTTATTTACTCGTGTGATTTAAAAATTACCAGTTTTTAGACCGAGATCCTAAGCGAATGCTCCTAATATTTTAACTAAGAAGTAATCGCAAATATACTATATGTTGTACACAAATATAATAAAATATTTCACACATACCTATAGGTATGTGTGAAATTAAATGTTAATCCCTTATTTCACAAGTCAACTTTATAGAAAATGCCTTCAGAAATAGTAATAAGGGAAATTGATTTTAGAATAATTAGGAGATTAAGAGAAGCAAGGTGCAAAAAACGGTCATAGTATACCACCCTGGCCGGGTTAAAGTGAGCCACCCTGGCCGGATCAAAGTGAACCACTTTAGCCGGAGTAAAGTGAACCACTAAAAAATCGATTCTATTTGTAAGAAGCCAAATGTCTTTTT
>NZ_JBSXOK010000057.1:0-22050 GCF_056859415.1 Zunongwangia sp. L-65 | reverse complement strand
AAAACGAGGCTTTGACCGTGATGGGTTTTTCCAGCGGGCTGAGAAGACTTTTGACAAAACTTTTGGCTATCAACGGAACTTCGCTGAGACCTACAAAGCTCGAAAGGATTTCATCAAGAATCCGAAAGTCTATTTTGCATCGCTGATGAAACTGCCAACCAATGAAAAGGCGATTGCTTTTAAAATGATAAAAGAAAGTGGTGTTCCGATGCTGCCCAGCATTCCGGTTTCTCAAGCGCAATTGGCAATGAAAGCTTTTAACCGTCTGCGCCGCGGCGTGGAAGTAGCCACCAAATCAAGTTCCATAGGTATTTAATTTAATTCTAATAGTATGTATGTAGATCATCTCTTTACCGTTCTTTCCATCATTGGGCTGACCAGTGCGTTGTTTTTTAGTGGGTATCAACTTTCCAACTATGCATTTTGGGTAAACAACCTGTTATTGTTTGCATTGGTTTATTTTTTACAAACTTCCAATAATTTGGTTTTGGTATTGTTAAATGTGGTCTGTCCGCTTTTGCTAATCAATACGGCATTATACGTTTTCCTGCATAAAAGGGACAACTCAAAAAATAGTGACCATAGGTACCAAGTTGATTTTAAAACTACCAACGGATATTTCAAACTGGATAATATTAAACGTGGGGCTTCCATCATCGGTTCTGCGGGAAGTGGAAAGACCGAAAGTGTAGTGTATGGGTTCCTGAAACATTTTCGGAAAGAAGGTTTTTGTGGTATCATCCACGACTATAAAGATTTTGAATTGACGGAAATGGCGTATCCACTTTTTAAAGATGGGGATATTCCGTTTAAAGTGATTTCCTTTGATAATATCATCCATCGGGTTAATCCCATTGCTCCACGTTATTTAGAGAATGAGGAAAGCGTGAATGAGGTTTCACGGCTACTTATCGAGAACTTATTAGAACAACGGGAGTCGGGAACGACGGGAACCACTAAATTTTTCAATGATGCTGCGGAAGGCTTGATCGGTGGACTCATTTGGAAACTGAAAACGACCTATCCGAAATTTTGTACTCTTCCGCATTTAATCGCTATTTATCAGTACCTGGACACCGATAGCCTGATCCAGTTTTTGGAAACTAATACCACATCAAGGGCAATGGCAGATGCTTTTATCAGCGGGAAAGATTCGGAGCGGCAAACCGCCGGGGTAAAAAGTACCTTGGCCAATGCACTGAAGCGCATCAGTACCCAACGGATTTTTATGGCATTGTCCGCTGATGAAGTCCCACTCAATATCAATAATGAAGAAAATCCTGCGGTAATTTCAGTCGTAAATAATCCAAAATTTGAAAGTTCGTATTCTCCGGTGATTGCTACCATTGTCCACACGATCACCAAACAAATGAGCGTAAGAAACTCCAAGCCGTCCTTTCTCTTGATGGAAGAAGCGCCTACCATTCGATTATTGAATATGCACCGTATTCCGGCGACACTTCGGAGCTATAATATTTCTACGGTCTATGTAATGCAGGATAAGATCCAAAATGATATGATGTATGGCGATAAGGCGAGCAAGGCGATATTGAGCAATCTTTCCTATCAATTCTTTGGAAAGGTCAACGACCCGGACACCGCGAAATATTATGAACGTTTTTTTGAAATCATTAAAGACCCGACTAAAAGTATAAGCCGTGGCCATAACCTCGATTTTGATACCCGTATAACCACAGGGGAAAAGGAAATTCCAAAAATCAGGGCGGATGTTTTCTTTCGTTTGAAACAGGGGGAGTTTATAACCTATGCTGATGGAGAAGACAAAAAAGTGCAGTTTAAATTAGCCAAGATTAAAAGGGGATTACCAGAGGATTCAAAGCAGTTTTCTCAGGCTGATCTGGAAAAAAATTTTGAGCGGATTTATGAAGAGGCGAGGGCGATATTTCGATAATCAATATAATTCAAATTTAAAATATTATAACTAAAGTTGTCATATTGACTATTTTAGTTTACTTTTGATTGTAGAATAAATTCTCTACAGCTTTTTTAGCAATGGACAATACAATTAGAGTTGAGAGGGCAAAACTTGATATTTCTCAGCAAGATTTAGCGGAAAAGGTAAATGTATCTAGACAAACAATACATTCAATTGAGCGAGGCAAAAAAATACCTTCTGTGGAGTTAGCCATAAGGATTGCTCAATTTTTTAAAGTTTCTGTTGAAGAAATATTTTTAGTAAAATAATTTAAATTTAATTAAGGCATTGAGTATGAATTATCAATTAAGATTTGAAGAACTTGATATAATAGAAGAGACTACGCTTCTTGAAAGAATAAACAAGCAAATATCTACTATCCCTAGACCTACTATGGAATTTATGGAAGGAATAAAATGGGGTGATTATGGAGAGCTTTTTACTCCAGCCTATTGGAAGGTACAGTATTTAATGCATAGTGAAGATGAAAAATTCGATATTAATTATCGTCTAGGTGAGAATATTTTTGAAGAAGTTGTAGCCTGTCTTCTAGGAGGTTTTGGACTCAAATCTGAAATAGGATTAGCTGCTTTTCATAGATTAAAAATGCGAGACCAAATAAAAGAAGCTATAACTCACGAAGAAATACTTATAAGTTTAAAAGAGCCATTTCTTTATAATCAGAAGAAGGTCCATTATAGGTTTCCAAACCAAAAAGCTAAATATATAGCAGAATTTCTGAACAGAAATGATTTAAAATTTATTCCCTTGGATAATGATATTGAATTAAGGAATTGGCTATTATCTATTAATGGTATAGGCCCAAAGACTGCGGCTTGGGTAACGCGTAATTATCTAAACAGTGAGAATGTTGCGATTATTGATATTCATATTTATAGAGCTTGTTTAATTATGGGTCTCTATAATAAATATTATGATATTCAAAAAGATTATGTTAAATTAGAGGAGATTTTCTTAAATTTCTGTAATGAGCTAGGTGTACAACCTTCCAAAATGGATGCACTTATTTGGCTGCAAATGAAAGAAGCTAATCGAAATGTCTTGAAATTAATTAATGATAAAATTTAACTCTTATGTCTGGAAATTCAGGAGGTGATAGTATGCCATCCGTTAATAGACCGAATCAAAATGAAAATTGTGAAGAGCTAGTTATCAATACAAATTTAGCTTCACCACACGCAGAAGTAATAAATAACTTAAGTCAAGGAGACACATTAGAAATTACAATTGCTTCAGATCAAGGACCAATACAGGCAATTGATAAAGATGGTCAGTTAGCGGGAAATATAATTTCCAGAGAACAGGTTAAATTACTCAATTGTATTATAGGTGGAACCGTTTATGAAGCAGAGGTTCTTTCTATAAATGAGGGGCAATGTAATATTCAAATTCGTGCCATATGATTATTATAGGTGGAACTTATTCTGAAATTTGTTTTGAACCTATCTGGGAAAATATTTATGGTTCTGGTTTTCGTGCAGTTAATTTATTGATAGATAATGGTTATTCTCGGGAAATAGACTATTATACCTGTGCAGATTCTGAGATTAAAGCTCATTTACAGTATTACAAAAAACTCAATGTAAATGTCAACTTTCATATAAAGGAAATTAAGAAAAGTCCAGAATTTCACTATGATCATCCATTAAAAACTCCAAGAATTATACCTAGACCTGATGTTTATTGTACTAATAAGGAAGAATTATCTATTGAAGGGACTAATGTTTTGGCCTATGGACTAATAGAGGCGTTAATTAATATAAAGGCAAATGATGTCGTTTACGATCCTCAATCTCCAGTCAATCCTATTTCATTTTCAGCTACTGGATCTACTGCTGATAGGCTTATTACTATTGTAAATTTAGGAGAAGCGGAAAAATTAAGCGGTAAAACAGATATTAGAGATATTAAAGAATATTTTTTTGATTATGAAAAATGTTTCGCTTTAATAATAAAAATGGGAGCTAAAGGAGCTTATCTCTTTGAATCGATTAATGATTCCCCAATCAAAATTCCGGTATTTCAAACAAATAAAGTTTGGCCAATTGGCTCTGGGGACGTATTTTCTGCTTTCTTTGCCAAGAATTGGTTTAGTGGTACTAATCTGGAAGATAGTGCTGTTCTTGCCAGCAAGGCAACCGCTATCTATAGTAATACTAAAGATTTATCCTTAAAAGAAAGACTTGATTCTTTTTCCTTCAATAGCTTATTAATTGATAAAGAACCTGTCGGACAGATATATTTAGCAGGACCTTTTTTTACCTTTAGTGAACGTTGGTTAGTCAATGAAGTATGGAATACTTTTAAATCTATGGGATTGAAAATTTTTTCACCATTTCACGATGTAGGTCACGGTCAAGCGAAAGATGTTGTTAGTAAAGATTTAGAAGGACTGGATAAATCTGAAATAGTCTTTGCTATCATCGATGGGTTGGATTCGGGAACTCTTTTCGAAGTAGGTTATGCAATATGTAAAAAAAAGAAAGTAATTGCTTTTGTACAAAATGAAGGAGAAGAATCATTAAAAATGCTAGAAGGTACAAATTGTATTATTGAGAGAGATTTAACAACTGCTATCTATAAATTATATTGGGAGCTTGCGAAAGAATAATGTAGCAATATTATTGTCAGGAGGTATGGATTCCATTGCTTTAGCATTTTGGAAAAAACCTACTCATTCAATAACTATAGACTATGGTCAGAAAGCAGCTAATGCTGAAATAAAAGCAGCTGCACAAATTTCAAAGTATTTGAATATCGAACACCATATACTAAAAGTAGATTGTTCGGCTCTAGGTTCAGGAGATATGAATGGGAGTAAATCCTTAAGTATCTCACCTATTACCGAATGGTGGCCATATAGAAACCAATTGTTGGTTACTTTAGCTTGTATGAAAGGTGTTAGTTTAGGAATTAAAGAATTGATGATTGGTTCTGTTTCAACTGATGGTGCGCATAAAGATGGAACTAGAATATTTTATGATTATTTATCTAAATTAATAGAATATCAAGAAGGTCAAATAAAAATTACTTGTCCTGCCATTGAAATAAGCACTGTTGAATTGATCAGGAAATCGAAATTACCCTCATCTCTTTTATATTGGGCTCATTCCTGTCATACTTCTAATGAGCCTTGTATGAGTTGTAATGGCTGTAGGAAATATCTTTATACACTTCAAATGTTGGGCTTGGACTAATGAAAAATCCAAAACCTAAAAATAATTATGATCAGTTCTATCCTTTTCACTATCCATCTATTCGAAAAACTAAATTAAATCGATATTTTAAAACAAAAGAAGGTGAATTTTTAGATGTTTTATTGACAAGGAGGTCCTCGCCAGAATTGCAAGATATCTCGCTCGACGATATTACTGAACTGTTATATTTCAGTAATAAAATTCAATCCATAAGTGTTGATGACTCTGGTTTTTTAAGTTCTAAACGAACTGTTCCTTCTGCTGGTGGTCGTCATCCTATAGATATTTTAGTGTCACTTCCTTCAGAAACCACACGCTTTTTACAATATTATAATCCAATAGATCATTCTTTGAATGAACTGTCAATTCCTAGAGAAATACAACAATCTTTTTTTGCAGAAGTAAATGAGAACCTTTCTTTGGGGGATTGTTGTCTAATATGGTTTTCAATTCAAACAAAAAAAACACAATCCAAGTATGAAAATGCTGAAAGTTTGTATTGGAGAGATGCAGGAGCTTTACTTTATTGTATACAAATAATATCAAATTATTTAGGACTTAAAAGTTGTCCGCTCGGCGGGCTGGCAATCAAATCGTTTGATAATCTCTTTCATACAAATAACCTAATTTCAGGTGGAGGAATATTGGTGGGCAAATAATATTAAATTAAAGAATAATCTAATCTGAATCGTTTGCTTTCAACACTTATTAAAGCAAATATATTTTTGTTTAAGGTAACATACATATTCTGTCCCTGACATTCTATTCTAATTTATAGTGTTCTTTAAACTCCTAAAAATTATATAATTCTGATTTCGGAAGGAAATAAAGTAATTAAACCTATAGAGTGTGAATTTTACACTAATGTTTAGATAATTTTTTTGATAAATCTATAATATCAATTTGATAAAGGATAAATATAGTAAATAGACCTAGTAAACCCACTAGAATAAAATAGATAAAACTTATAATCACACGGAGGTTAGATATCTTAAGTTTTATTTTTTTGAAATCATTTTTAAAATCGTCATAAATTATACTGTATAAATTGTGAATGATTTCTTTCTCTTGTTTCACGTCTTTTCTTAAGCACTTAATATTATACGCAGTCATATTAAGAATAAGGAAAGCAATTATTATATAGAGAAAATAAGCTGAAAGAATTAAAATTAATAATGCAGGTTGATCTTTCACTTTATAGCTTGCAAAAATGATTGCGGCAAAGGTTAAAGGGATTGAAATCACTTGCTTTACAGTTAAAGCTATGTTTTTGTCGATGGAATCGAAATACATTCCACGTTCTTCTTTAAATTCAGACTTCACTTTATCAAAAGCAAAATTGAAGCATATATTTCATAATCTCTTTTTGCTAGATTTAAAAGTGTATTATGTTCTTTTATTAAACCTATTTTCTTCTTCAGTAATGTGAACTCCGGTTATTAATACCTCTTTAAAAAACTGTATGAATTCCTTCTTTTTAAAACGGCTAAACAAATTATTTAAGTCAAGTTCTAGAAAAAACTAACCTTTAGTAATGTATAACCTATATTAAATACGTAGGGTGTAAATTAAAGTCTGTCTGAGAAATTTTATATTATTACTCAAACAGAATTAGAATGACACAGGACGAATTAAATAAGATTGAAAAAAAGCACTGTAACAACTTACAACCGGCAAAAGCCTCTTCGGAAAAGATGGGGCTTTTGTACCGCTTCTACAGAATTTTTTGGACAAATTGAAGCTGAAATGGATGGCTATCTTGACCAGGATGAGCGCTCCCATGGAAATAAACGTAATGGCAAGGAGCACAAGAAACTTAAAACAGGGTTCGGCACTTTTGATATTAAGACACCCCAGCACGGTCACAGTAGCTTCGAACGAAGCGCCAGACCAACCTCTCAATCGGCCTCTATGGGCTAGGAATGAGCTACAGGGACATCTGTGGTCATATCAAGGAAATAAATGTACGAAACCGAGACCTCCTTAATGTTCTAACAGAGATTACCGACCGGATCATCTCCTGATATCAAAGCTTGGCAAAACCGTCCCTTAGATCCCCTTTATAGTCGATGGGAAGATAAAACATAGGGCGCTCTACAGTATGTTGGGTATTAACAAATATGGATATAAGGAAATTCTGGGGATGTATATCTCTGAGAGTGAAGGTGCCAATTTCTAGCTTTAGGTACTTACCGACCTTCAAAAACTTGGACTTGAGGATATACTGATTGCCTGTACTGATAACTTTAAAGGGTTTACCGAAGCTATCCTTAGTATTTTCCCGAAAACAGAGATGCAGCTGTGTATAATCCATCAAATAAGAAATTCGATGAAATATGTGGATCTAAGGACCAGAAAGAGTTCATGAGCGACTTAAAAGTGGTCTACCGTGCCACAGTAAAGAAATAGCAGAGGACGAGCTGCTGAACCTAGAAGAAAAATGGGACAAGAAATACCCCGTGGTTATGGAAAGCTGGCAAAACAACTGGGAACACCTATCACAGTACTTCAAATATACCAAGCCCATCCGAAAACTCATTTATACCACCAATGCCGTTGAAGGATTCCATAGACAGGTACGTAAGGTAACCAAGACGAAAGGCGCCTTTCCTGATGATATGGCCCTGCTCAAACTGGTCTACCTGGCTACCAGAATATCATGAAAAAATGGATCACCCCACTGCAAAATTGGAACTTGACAATCCAGTATTATAATTTAAAATTCTATTTGTATGATATTAATACTATCTGCTTCACTACTAACAGGATTATGGTAAAGGCTATAGAGTACGTTCCAAAAATTTCCATCTACAGCTGGACCGTAACCAAATCCTTCAAAATGAGGGCCCAAACCTAATGCATGCCCAACCTCATGTATCACTAAATTTAGCGTGATTTCATTTTGACATTCTGAAGAGTCAATGTGTACGTAAAGAACGGTATTAATGCGACCTGTAGCATCATAGAAAGGATCTTCAACTGCACGGTATTTAATTACATAAGCACCATCATCCACATCTTCTTGGTCTCCTACAATATAAGCATAAGCACCAATAACTATTCCATTAGCATCATACAAACTGCTATTATAAAGTGTGGTACAAATGGCATTACCACTAATATCATAGATTAACTCATCTTCTTGTGCTACAAGACCAATTACAAGGTTATTGTCATCAAAAATATAAGGCGTGCCTTCTAATACCTTACCTACTATATTGCCATCCCCGTCGTAAGCAGATTCAACAAACGGATAATCATAACCAATAATATTTCCTTCTGTATCATATTCTAAATAAATATTCTCGGAAGAGAATTCTGTATTTTCCCCATAGTAAGGATAACTAAATGTACCTATTCCTTCTGATACATGACCACAATCTGTAGCTGGATTAGGTCCTGACGCCGTACCATTACTAAAAATTATCCCTTTGGCAATTT
Organism: Zunongwangia sp. L-65; assembly: GCF_056859415.1. Lineage (NCBI taxonomy): Bacteria > Pseudomonadati > Bacteroidota > Flavobacteriia > Flavobacteriales > Flavobacteriaceae > Zunongwangia > Zunongwangia sp. L-65. The sequence continues at coordinate 13,455 of NZ_JBSXOK010000057.1, read as the reverse complement.
GGTCGTTGGGTGTAGTGGCTATGCTTGTTCTATCAAATAGGGTAAAGCCCAATTTATCTTCAATGGCATCTAATGCTTCAATCTCGAAAGGAACATTATCAAATTTTACTGGTATTAATCCATCATGGTCTATATCCCATCTTTTTAGCTTTCCCTCAGTTAATTCGGCATATCCACATCCTGTATTGTTTACATCATCTTGATAATACCAAGGAAAAGCATAACCAATACTCAAATTGGTTATATTTAAGTTTTGCATAATGCCAGATTCCCCAACAATTTCAGTGTCACCACCAGAATTATTGTTATTATTGTTGTTGTCGTCGTCTCCACAAGAATTTAATGTTAGAATTAAGAGTAGTGCGGACCAAGGGTGTAGTGTTTTGATTTTCATTTGTTTGCCTTTTTAGGTAACTTATATAAAGTTAGTTAATAAAAGATTTATAAATTTAAAAAGTTAAGTTTTTTATAATGATATAATTCTTTTTATATAATTTTTAGAATTATATCATTTTATTTCTATTAAACTCATTAAAGATCTCCAGCCCCTTGGAAGAAACCAATCTGTGAAGAAATAAGGAGTTTAAAAATTTTATAGTGTTTATTGAATTATTAAACCCGTTAAAAAATATGATTCTGGATAAATCATCAAAAGCTTGACAAATTTCTTCTGTATTTAAGTCTATTTTATATAAGCCTTCTCTTTTGCCTTTTTCTATATTCTGAATAAGGAATGGTAAAATAGTTTTAGATTTATATTTTAATAGCTCAAGAAAGATTGTTGAATGGTGTTTTTTTAATTCCATTATAAATGTTGGTGACATTCCAGTAACTGTTGTATTCATAATATCAAAAAAGCCACATAATTCTTTTAAGGCATTTGTATTGCTTTGCTGTTTTATAGCCATCATTTTTTTCAATTCATTGGCTTTTAGCTTCATTACTTGGCACAACAAATCACTCTTATCATTAAAGTACTTATAAATCGTTTTTTTGGAAACCCCACATTTATTTGCAATATCATCCATAGTAATGTGTTGCACCCCATACTTTAAAAACAAACCCAATGATTCTTTAATAATTATGTATTTTTTATCAAAAGCCATACGTTTATATTTTGGAAGCATTGTTTCTTTCGATATAGATTGTTTGTGACGGAAAAGCAAAAGAGATTCCTGCCTGTTCAAAACGTTTGTATATATCCAAACAAATCCGCTGATGTTTATCCATATATGTTTTATAATCATTTCCAGAGACAAAGTACACTACTTCATAATCAATAGATGATGCTCCGAATTGCAGCAAGTGAGAACGGTCAAATATAATTTCGGGGTCTTGTTTTACAATCTCCTCCAATACAGACGGTATTTTTTCTATCAGGTGATAGGAAGTATTGTATTCGACATTTATCTGAAACAACATCCTTCTTTTTGGCATTCGTTGAAAATTGGAAATAACCTGTCCTGTAAGCAGGGTATTAGCAACTATGAGTTGTTGCCCGTTAATACTTGCAAAACGTGTAGTTTTGATGCCTATATTTTCTATTGTCCCGAAATGGGTTCCGAAAGAAATAAAATCGCCTACCTCAAACGGTTTATCAAAAAATATAGCAAAATAGTTGAAAACATCCCCCAATATGTTCTGCGCTGCCAGTGCAATGGCAATCCCTCCAATGCCAAGTCCAGCAATAAACGTTTTGACGTCAACATTACGGTTTTCCAGTACAATCATAAAGCCAGCTATCCATATTATACCCTTAACTATGGACAACATACTTCCTAATTGTATTATACGTCCTTCATTGTCTCCTCTTTTTAACATTACCGTCCTTATCCAATATTCAATAGAAAGGTTGATGACACGAATAACGTAATAGACAATGAAAATCAGTTGTGTCAGATTCAATAAATCCGTGATTCCTTCGGAAAGCCTCAACTGTTTGATAATATTGATATTAACAATCAGATAAATTAATGGGATTAGAAAACGTAACCACACCTCCAGAGAAAGGTCTTCATACGTTTTTTCTGTAATGGACATTATTTTTTTAACCTTGTTATAAAGGTATTTGTGCAATATTCCTATCAACAGTCTCACAAAAACAGCGGCTCCCAAGGCTATCAGATAGCTTTTTACCGTATTTCCTAAATATACCTGTGATAAAAATTCGTCCATTTTGCTATTGTTTTAATTTAATTACTTTTTGTGCGTAGTATTGAAATTGCAATGGAAATGCCCAAAACAGCAGAAATCAGAAATCCGAAAAAGCCCAATACCGGTACCCCATAAATTTTTGGTGGCATATCTGCCATGACCAAAACAGCCGAACCTATTGATAAAGCAGAAATAATGATAGCAAAAACAAGCCGGTCAGCTGTTTTCCGTACTTGATCTAGGCCAGTTATTGCGTGAGTCACTTTTATCTCGTTATTCTGTATTTTATGTAGTACATCTTTAATGTCATCGGGTAACGATAATAAACTCTCTGACGCATTATTGAGTTTGTTAAAGCTTTTGGAAAACCAATATTTAGGCGATATCCTTTTACGAAAAATCTTGTTGGCATAAGGTTGCATAACACTGTACACATCCAAATCGGGATCCAGGTGTCTCCCGATGCCTTCAATTTGAGCGATTCCTTTTAGTAATAGGTAAAAATGTTCAGGTAATGTAATCTGGTTGTCGTGGAACAGCAATCGGAACCTTTCGGCAATTTCTTTTAAATTTATATTTTTCAAAGAGCCCGCATCGGTCATTTCAATTAGTTCACTAACACCTCTTTCCAAAACTCTTTCATTAGTAACAGCATAGCTCAAGGACATTTCTTTAATGGTAGCAATCAGCTTTTTGATATTCTTTTGAGATAGTTGCACAAAAAAATCTTCTAAAAGCTCTCTGTCATTAGGAAGCAATGTTCCCATTGCTCCAAAATCTATGAAAGCAATTTCACCATTATGCGTAACAAATATATTTCCCGGATGTGGGTCTGCGTGAAAAAAACCGTGTTCCAATATTTGCTTCATATAAAGGTCAAATCCTACGACAGCTACTTTTTTAGGTTCAAAACCTGCAACGGTAATTTGGTCTTTATCGGTAATTTTTATACCCTGTATAAATTCCATGCAAAGGATATTGTCGTTTGACAACCCCCTGTAAACTGTTGGGACATATATGTGCGATACTTCCCTGAAATTATGATGAAAACGCTCTATGTTTGCCAACTCGCCAGACAAGGAAAGTTCTCTGTGTATGGAATGGCCAAAGGTGTCCAGTATGTGGGAAAGATTCATTTTTTTGTACTTTTGGTCATAGTTTTCCAATATTTCGACCAAATCTTTCATAATCAACAAATCGGATTCTAGGATTTCCTTTATGTTTTCCCTTCTGATTTTTAAGGCTACTTTTTCTCCATTTTTTAAAACCGCCGTAAAAACCTGTGCCATAGAAGCCGAAGCCAATGGTTTTTCATCAATGTATTCAAAATAATCATTAGGAATAATGTTTAGTTCAACCTCTAGTTTTTCTCTTATGTTTATAGGTTGCTGACCTACCTTATCCTGTAATTTTTGCAATTCGATAATCAGTTCTTTCGGAAACAAATCGGTCCTGTTGCTGAACATTTGCCCAAACTTGACATAGGTTGGACCAAGTTCTTCCATTACCATACGGATACGTTCGTAAACCGACGAAGAAGAAATTCTTTCTATCTGCTGATTTTTTTCCTTTACACTTTGCGGAATTATCTTTTGTATATTACTTCGATCAAAGATGTCCTCAAATCCGTATTTGGTAAGTACCCTTAACAGTTTCCCTGTTCTTTTTAGTTTTTTACTATTATTCGTTTCCATTGATCCATATTTTTCTTAAAAGAAGTTCATGAAATTAGGTTTGATTATGATTCCGAATCTTACGAAACTAGTCTTCTTATCATAATCCAAGAGTCCTTCTCCGTATCCATGATACCATTGCAGCATAAAATATTGGTTTGCCGATTTAAATGGACTATAAACCAACTGTACCTGTACAGCTCCTTTCCAATCCCAATTGGCTCCTTTTTTCAGTAACACGTCAGTATACAGTTTTTCCTTTTTTAAAACATAAGTCATACCTACATCAGCAAAACCTACATAATCAAGTAAATCAGAATTTTCGTCGGCTACTGCAAAAGGAATTAGAACTTTTGTTTTAAGAAACACCCTGTCGTTAAGTTCTGTCCTCCAATTGAGAGAAACAAAATTCCAACTTCTTGAGGTTATACTGTCTCTTCCATTAGATTCGTGTTCCAACATAACCGAATAATAGCCTATTCTACCCTTTTTGCTGGTGTAAGGGCGCATCAAACCTATTCCAGGATTAAAATTAATATCCTCAAAAGGGCTGGATTCCTTGTAAACCTTCCAAAATGATTTTTGGGTATAGGTAATAAAGGCATAAGCATTATCAAAAACCGGTTTTCGTGATAATAAATGCTTAATACTGATTTGGTATTTTACATCGGAATTCTGCGTTGAGGGCGACTCCTTAAGGGTTGTTCCTGTTACAAAATAATTATCTCTGTATATGCTGAAATTTGGCTGGCTCAAAAGAAGATCGGTAGCTGTTGGCTTTACAATTGAATCGTTTACCTGGGATCTACCTATATTGTTCGACAAAATGACTAACATGCAAATTATATATTTAACCATTGTTCTTTTAAGGACTTCTGTTTCATTCTTTTTTTTGATTCAAATGAGGTTGAAATTTTTAGAAGGCTCATAATAAAAATTCCGTAGGCTGGCATTTTCTGTCTGGGTATAAAATCACCTTTATAGCAACTACTAGTGGCAAAACCTAATGAAACCAAAAACTGGTCAGGTCATAAAAATTCAATGACCAGTAAAAACCAAACAGCCTTCCTTATTTTTTCTTTTCCAGCTCTGCAATCCTTTTTTGGTGGTAGGCAATCTCCTTTTCTAATACATCTTTGCGGCGATGCTCTACGTTTTTCTTTATTTGCTCTGATTTTTCTTCCAAATCTGTTTTGTAATCGTCCAGTTTATTTTCTGCTTCATCTACCCATAATTGGAATTTAGTTTTCTGCATTTCGATTTCTTCTTCGGCTTTGGTTAAAAGCTCGGTTCTTTTTTCTTTCAGCTCTGCCAGTTTAGCATTCCATTTTTCTTTGTTTTCTTCAGAAGCTTTTTCAATTTTTTCTTCAAAACTGTCAATATCCTTATCAATATCCTCTATTACCTCTTTGAAATAATCTACGGCTTCTTTTATATTGGCATTAGATTTGTCTGAAAACCTATTAAATCCGGTTTCTACTCGAAGAAGTAATTCTAGATAATCTTCTTTCAAGTCCCTCGTTTCATTTTTTATTTCTTCATTTACGTCTTCTCTCCAGTCTGCAAAACGAGTTTTGAGGTTTTCGAACCATGCAGAAGTTTTTTTCCTTTGTGCTTCTGTTTTTTCTTTGATGTCCGATTTAAGTTTTTCGTGTCTGCTTTTCAGCTCCTCTAAACGGGTATTGAGTTCTTCTTTCATCTCATCGCCCTCTTTTTGAAGCTCTTCTCTGGTCTGTTGTATTTCCTGATTAATTTCTTCCTGTTCGGCAATAATGTATTTATCTATTTCCTCGGATACATTCCATCTTTTGATTTTCACATTAAAAGGCTGCAAGGTGGTGTTAAGAGGTGTTTCCCAATACTCATCGATATGGGCAACAATGGCCGTTTTTCCAACTGGAATATTTTTCTTGGCTTTTTCTAAAAAATTTGAATATCTCCCATATCTAATGTAATCTCCTATACCTCCTGCCAAACTGCCTGCCGTTATTCCTATAAGAATCCCTACTGGGCCGCCTAGAATCCCGATAATGCTTCCGGCCAATGCCCCGGTCGCCGTATAAGGAATTTCTTCGTTTTGGGCATTTTTAATAGAAAACTCTCCGTTTTCGGCTTTGCCAAGTACATAAAACTCGGAGATAGAAATATCTCCACCTTCCGCCAACTTGTTAATGGCTTGCGATGCCTTAAAGGCTTCCTCTTCTGAATTGAAAAGGATTGTAATTATTTTTTCCATTTTTATTGTTTTTGTTTAATTAATTGTGTTTTATTATTGAAGTATATACAAATCCGCTTTTATATATTCTTAATAGTAATTCTCACTATGTTTTTTAATTTTTCGTGCCTGGAAAGAAAATATGATATTATAAATTCCGAAAACCAGTAGTCCGAATCCTGTCCAATAAACCACTGTTAAACCTGCAAAAAGTGGGTTCCAAAGCAATACAAAAGAAAAAAGGATTCCCAATATTCCTAAAACAAGTAAATAACCCGATCCCAAACCCAGTCCTAATGATGTGCCGACTGCAAGAATTGAACGGAACAAAAGCCATAAGCCAATATATATCGGAAAAACGATTAACGAAACTTCAGGCTTTGAAAGCAATAATATACCTATGATGGCATTGGCAATACCTCCTACAAGGTTCCACACCCAGCCATATAAATTTTTACGGTTGGTAACGGAATAAAAAATTTCGAATATTCCAGATACTAGAAAACTAATACTGAAAAGTAAAGTGAGGGTTAGATAGGATTCCGCCGGAGTGCGAAAAACCCATATCCCAACCCCAACGAATAATAATCCGATAATTAACGGAATATACCAGTGCTTGGTCAAATTATAAAGTGTTGTCTCCATATTATTATAGTTTTAAAGCAATTTGCCTACCTTGTAATACAGTTTTCGGCTATTCTGTTTCTAATAGTTACCAATTGTTTTTTTGTATTTAGCCTCGCTTATTTTATACTCTGTATTGGCATCAATTAGGTTGGCATATGCTTGTTGCCACAATACTTGTGCTTCGAGGACATCATTGCCCACAACTGTCTCCGCATCAAACCTATCCTGGTTTAAGCGTAGGTTTTCTTCTGCCTGTTGTAATGATTTTTTAGCAAGGTTTATACGTTTTACAGATTGATTAAGCTATAACCAGGCATTCTGCTCTTCCATAGACTTGGTTGCAAAATTGCTCAAGGCGATTACCGTTCCTGATTTTTTGTGGCTTTAGCCACTAGTTTTTCCCCTTCAGAGCAGATACCCTGTGCACCTACGCAAGATGTTATAACTGGAAACGACAAGTCAACTCCCATTACACGGGTTTTTTGATCATGTTCATTACCCAAATCTGCTACTCTAGGAATTACACCTAACTCATCAAATGCAAGTACATTATTGTCACGTGTCAATCCTTTTTCCATTCCTGCATAGAGTGCAGAATAAATTGCCTTGGGAAGTTTCTTTTGTGTAATGCGATGAGCTGCCGCAACACTTGTGATTGTCTTTGCCATACCTTTCCTGAAAAATTTGGTTTATATAACAAATGTTCAAAATAGAGTTACGGAGGACAAGGTCTATAATCGGATTATTCTGGTCGAAATCCGATTTTTTTTAGATAAATATGAATTAAACTTTATTTTTTATATTGATTACGAAAAAAATTAGGGGATATTTTCATTTTTTTCTTAAAGAACTTCCCAAAAAAAGACTGATCACTGAAATGTAACATATCAGCAATTTGCGCAATTGTTAAGGAATTATCCATAAGTAATTTTCGAGCTTCCATAATAACAGCTTCTTCAATAATTTCTTTGGTAGTCATACGTGAAGCTTCTTTAAGTATCTTGGTAAGATAATCAGGAGTAACACAGAGTTTATCTGCGTAAAACTGAACTTGGCGTTCTTTCCTAGAGTATTGATGAAGATAATGTAGAAATTCTTTTAAAAGTGCTTGTTTACGTGAACTTTTAGTCTCTACATTTTTCATTTCAACTCTATAAAAAGCCATCATTTCTAAAACAAGAGCATTGAAATAATGTAATATTCTTTCCTTTTTGTAATATTCCTCATCGCCACTATTGAGTCTATAAAGTTTCTCCGCCAATTGATAAAATATTTCTCTTTTTTTTATTGATAGAGGTATAACAGATATCGTCTTTCCAGAAAAGAATCGTATTACATTGATATCACTATAGTTCCAAAGTGTTTTTAATGTAAAATCTTCTGAAAAAACAATCGATATACATTGTACATGTTCTATAATTTTAATTATATGTATAATTGACTCCGGGGAAAAGAAAACGACATCATTTTCCTGAATAATATATTCTTCAAAATCAATCTGCATTTTTAATTTCCCTCGGGTTAAGAGCATAATACCATTATTGTCATAACGGAAGGGATTTTCAGAAATTATTTCTTGTTTGAAATATACGTGTATATCCTCTTGTTGCTCGTCTTCCTGAAGAACATTTAAAATATCTTTAAGACTATGGTATTGTATTGTTGGGAAATTGGTCAATTTCAGTACATCTTTAACTTATGTAAAGATATACTAACTAATTAAAAAAATAGTATTTTGAAGTGATTTGATGTTTTCAAGCAGATAAAATTGCTTTTTTAGTTGAATTTATATCATTTTACTTTGTTGAATATTACCATTAAATTTATTCTTTAAAATATTCATATCCTCACTTATTTTCTTTTAAACCACTCCGGCATGGACCTTTGTGGTAGAAATTTATTATGACCAAGGAGCTTTGAAACCGGTTGGATTGGTACTCCGTTGTTTAAAGTAATCGTTGTTGCAAAAGTATGGCTGGTTATATTGAAAGTGAGAGGCTTTTTTATTTTTAGTTTTTCTGACACATTTTTTAATCTACGGATTCATTTTTTGGTTGGAATATAATGGCAGTAATTTGCCTGTTTTAATACATTTAAGATATTTCTTGTATTTTTCTAAAATATTGATTTAGAGAAAATCTTGCGTGGATTTATAAGTAAGTTCAATATTCCAATAATATTTTTGATAAATACAATTTAAAATCGCGCAATAGATGAAGATATTATTAATAACGACTGATTCAGTCAATTAAAGAGCATACTCCGGTATATGGAATTATTCCGAATATTAATAGAATCCAATTAACGAAATAAAAAAATCATTTGTACCTTTGGAAATAATTTATTTCGTAATTAATAAACAATTGTTTTTCAGTAATTTAGGGTATGATTGATTTTGATATAATAGAAAATTTAGGCTTGGAAAAGGCTATCTCTGTTACGTCTGAATCTGATCAAGTGTCAGATAGTCAATTAAATGTAATTAATCAAGTTAAAGATTTTGGTATTGATGAAATTTATTTCAGTACTGACGAAAACCACAATAGTTATCCTGCGGTTTTTATAAAGAAGGTTCAAAAGTTTGATGACTTAGCTCTTCGAAAAATAGCTATAGCACAAAAAAAAATTTGGAACTTCAAAAAGGTTATTTTTCTTTATGTGTACTCAGAAACTGAGATTCGTATCTACAATTGCGCCGAAAAGCCTTTGTTGATAAAGTCCAATGATTTTAATTACAAAAAGGAACTAAAGGCACTTGAAATAGAGTCTTACAAGTTATCTGATAAAAATAAATTAAAGCAACTTCAGAATCTTTTTTCAACCATCGCTATTGATACTGGGATAATATGGACGTTGAAAGAAGCTCACGAAATTCGAAAAAAAATAAGTCTTCAGCGCAGGGTTGATAAGTATCTTGTTGAGAGTCTTACGCAAACGACAAGACAATTGCAATCAGAAGGCTTAGAAATCAACCTTATCCATAAATTAATAATGCGTTCCTTATTTCTTCTATACCTAGAAGATAGAGGAGCGACCGATGAGAAATTTTACTCTGAAATAAAAAAAGGAGCTCAAACTTATTTCGATATTCTGGACGATGCGGATAAAACGTATTCTCTTTTTCAGAAGTTAGAAGAATATTTCAATGGTAACGTTTTTACCGTTGATACTAATGAGGAGATTTCTAGAGAGAATTTACAACTAATTAAAAAATGTTTTATTAGTGGTAATGATAATTCTTTGCAACAAAATCTTTTCGAAGATTGGCGTCTTTTCGATTTTAGTATTATCCAAATAGAATTACTCAGCGAGATTTACGAAAATTTTCTTGCTGAGATAAATCCTACTTTAAAACAAGATACGGGTACTTATTATACACCACCTTCTCTAGTTGAATTAATACTTAATGAAAAATTACCAATTTCTAGAGTAGAAAAAAAATATGAAGTTAAGGTTCTAGATCCATCGTGTGGTTCCGGTATTTTCTTAGTAGAGAGTTTTAAGCGTTTGGTAAAGCGATATGAAAATGCACATTCTGAAAAGCTTACCGACTTTAATAAATTGAAGCAGTTACTTATTGATAATATTTATGGGGTTGAAATACATCCTCAATCAATTAAAGTAGCAGCGTTCAGTCTATATTTAGCTTTAGTAGATAATTTAAATCCAAAGACAATTTGGCAAAATAAAGATTATCGATTGCCTTATCTAATAAACGACCCTTCTGATGATACTTTGGTTGAACAAGGAAGTAATTTGTTTAGAAATGATACAATAAGCCACAATCCAGAAATAGAAGAAATTGATTTTGATTTAGTAGTAGGCAACCCACCTTTTGGTACGAAAAATTTACTTCAGTCAATCCGGGATTATAGTGATCAATATGGGTTTGCAAAAGAAATGGTACTTCCATTTCTTCATAAGGCGACTGAATTTTCAAAAACTGGAGAAATTGCCTTGATTTTTAACACTAAGGTTCTCACTAATAATGCAAGTACATATCAAGCATTTAGGAAGTGGTTGTTCAATGAGTGTTATGTTGAGAAAATATATAATTTTTCTATTCTAAGAAAAGCTCCTAAAAATTTTGGGGGACAGTTGTTTGGTTCTGCTACGGGACCAATTAGTATTTTATTTTATAGAAAAAAAGCACTTAAAGAAGATTCTAAGACGATTGTTTACTACGCTCCCAAAACTTATATTAAATCTAATGTTATAGAAGGTGTTAATATCGATGGCACTGATCTGAAATTTCTTCCAAGAGAGGAATGTAAGAATCCGGCAACCAAAATTTGGAAGACAGGTATGTGGGGCGGAATGAGAGATTTTGAAATCATTAAAAAAATATCCTCGAACATAGAATCATATAACAGCTATTTTAATAGTTCAAATTCTTGGAATCCCCCAAGAGCAGGAATAAATGGAGATAAAGAACATCAGGATTTTATTCCAAGTGAAGTGATAAATTCAAGATTAATCCAAAGATTTTATACACCTAAAATAGCATCGGAAGAAAATGTAAAATATTTTAGAAATATTGATGAGCGAATTTTTGACCCTCCTTTTGTTATTTTAAAAAAAGGACAAAAGAATAGAAAGATTACTGCCTCTTACATCGATTATTTATCTTTTTGTACAACCGCTTGCTATATATTTAATGGGGATGTTGATGCAAATAAAAAGAAAGCACTGGTAAGTATATTTAATTCGAAAATCACAACATATATACTCTTTATGATTAGCTCTTCTTGGGGAATTGAGAGAGAGCAAATTTTTATGGATGAAGTGATGGATACCCCTGCAATTATAAAATTACTTAATGATAAGAGTACCAATAAAATCAATAAATATTTTGATAAAATTGTGAATGGAATTAAGTCTGATTTTATGAAAAAGGATAATTCTAATTTAGAAAAAAAAATTGATAATATTCTTCTTAAGGAAGTTCTTGGTATGTCAGAAAGAGAAATGATTATTATTAATGATACTCTTGATTATAGCCTGGATTTATTTGAAAACAAACAAAAATCTCAAGCTTTACTACCAGTTGTAAATGTTAGTGATTATGCAACCCGAATCAGTTCTGAGTTAAATGAATTTCTTGAGAATCAAAATTTGGCCTGTAATGCTTCAATATTTAAGATGGCACATTTTTCTCCATTAATGATGATTAAGCTTTCTTTTAGCTCTGAGAAGTCTGAATTAATAATCTCTAAGGAAGACTTGAATGATGAATTAAAAAGTTTGGATAAAATTCTTTGGCAAAAAAAGGCTACTAATATATATTTTAGAAAAAAGTTAAATTATAAAAGAGATAATGAGATTTTTATTATTCGTCCTAACCAGAGAAGGTTCTGGACACAATCGATGGCGATTGAAGATGCTTCTGAATTAGTACTGGAAATTCTTAATGAAGTTTAATCAATGGGACTGAACAAATTAATAGTTGCCGGTTTCAAAAGATCTTTTGAAGAAAAATGCTTACAGCTAATAACGCAATCTTACTTTACAGCTATAGAAACCAAGATAATCAAAATTAATTGGGACGAAAATGATATTACTTCGGAACTTCATACAAACATAAGCCAAAACCCTTTAAGACTAAAGTGGAGTATTATTACTAATGTTGAACAACACTTACCCAAAAAGGAGATAATTAAGGAAAAAGGATTCGCAGCAAAACTTCCACGTATTGACCTTAGATTGGCAACCATAAATTCATCCCTAGAGTATGTATATCATATGGAAGCTAAAAACCTTAAAGAAACCGATTCTAGCTTAAAACGCCGATATATAGATACTGGTATTAACAATTTTGTATCGCATAAATATGAAGACGGTTGTTTACTAGGTTACTTGCTTGAAGGCGACTTAATCAAAACCATTGATGGAGTAAATAAGCTTTTGAAAAAAGATAAGAGGGATTCAGAAAGTTTAAAATCTAAAATAAATTCTTTACACCATTCATACTATGAATCGAAACACAGGGAAGATTTAATAATTAAACATCTTATATTTGATTTTTCTTTTTTGAATAGTGCTTAAACTGCCAACTATATAGCGACGCGTTATGATTAACCTTCAATACAAAGTTAATTTGGGTTGTTGATAAACCTATTCGAGATCTTTAATTTTAAATTCCTTTCCCCATTCTTTTCATTGAGCTCTAAAACCGCCCTGCGGTCATTACTTATCGAAAATTTTGGCAGTACATAAACCAGTTTTACAGTTTCGTTTTCTTTTACTTTTGACGGTAAATTATAGTTGAAAACCGGTTCTTGATAAAGCCGTTGTAAAGACTTCTTTTTGCCCTTTTTTCTGGTCTCCACCGATAATTTCAGAAAGTTGAGGTCATAATCCAATGAAGATTTGTTTTCAATTTGAATCACGAAATAAAGCTCTTTCTTATCAAAAACAATATTCTCAATACTCAAAACGATGCCTTCGTTCCGTTTTTTGAGTCGACCAATGCGTTGTTTTCGATCAACTAGATAAGAACAAAATTTATTGTAATAGTAGGTGCTGTTATCTGTTTTGACTTCACGTTCAATAACAATGGTTGAATCAAGAGCAATAGGTTTTTCATTACCGATGCTTTTAGACGTCGGTATAAAGTAATTCAGCCGATCCAGCTTTTTCTTATAGGTTACGATATACGAAAAAACAGTCCCGTTTTTGCCTACTACCAAAAGATTGCTTTCTTTCCCGGGCTTTGCCTGAAGCAAACCGAAATATTGCCCTTTCTCACGATTATAGGTGAAGACAAAGTTTTCAGATCCTGTTATT
>NZ_JBSXOK010000056.1:0-9511 GCF_056859415.1 Zunongwangia sp. L-65 | reverse complement strand
CGTAATTGGTCAATATCATAACTGATATTGGATGTGTTGGTAATGGTTAACCGCAGGTACATCAGGTTGTCCCGAATGAATATCCCGTTCAATCCGAAACGTATACCATATTTACGGTGCTTTACCTTACGCCCTTTGTATTTGGAATACAAGGCATGTGTAGCATAAGTAGTGACTTCAGCTTCGTTAACCGATCCTGGTGAAAGGAAAATACTGTTTTTGTTATCTCTTTCCTTCATGGAAATATTCAAGACAGATGGCTTGGGGTCATAGTTAATCACAAAAGAATTTAATTTCCCGTCTGCGGTAATTACCGTCAGGTTAGTCTCCGGAAAACTGTCCCTTGCCGCTTTGAGCTGTAGAATATTGGCAGCTCCTATGGCTTTTTGTGCCAACACATCTTTACTGCCCCTGTCCACACCTACAATGGCGCTTGGAAATATAATATTGGTCGTTTTAAAATAGGTAATCTCCACAGGATAAGGAGCGATTGATTTGGGTTGAAGGATGCTTTGAGCATTTACATTCAATCCGAAAAGGAACAGGAAAAATCCCATCACCATACATGCATTTATCTTTTTCATCTTTATGGAATTTTAAATGGTTATTACTTCTTGATTTGCTTTTGTTTTTCATCACGGAGCAATACCTGATAGCCTGCTTTCAGGGTTACTTTTATCAGTTTTACTTTTTTACTGAACAGTGATTTAGCCGTTTCTATACCGGCACCTGCGGCCTGTGCCTGCCAGGAAGGATCAAGGGAGGTTAGTCCAATGTTTTGCATGGAGCGGTCAGCCGATTGTTTGGCGACATCCCGGGTAATGGCGCCGGGAATGTAAACCCCGTCCAATCCATCCATATCGTACACGGAGAGTTCTACCGGGAAAAGGGAATTACCGCTTCTAATGCTGTTGATCTTGATATGCAGCCTTTCCCCGCTAAGGGAAGCAATTCCAAACACAAAGTTGTCTTTGGGAATATGTACCCCGTTAATGAACACATCATTGACCAGGCGAAGCTTTACGGTAGATCCGTTCACTACGGTCTGTGATTCGTGAATAACCGCCTGAATGGCATTTTCCGGCTGTTCAGCAATTTGGTCATCGTTCAGGGAATAAAATCCATTTGCCGTAGGAGTAACAAAATGTCCGGTTTGCATCAGGGAAATACTATCATCTTCCTGCTTAGTGGATACTCCGTACAGTTGTTCCCTGCGAGCCTCCGATAGTTGTTTTAATTTCTCCTGAACCCGCTCGGGATGCTGTACATCCAGAATCTTTTCCAGCATGCTGTTGAGCTGTTCCAGTTCCGGGTCAGGTGCTTCCGGCTGGGTCATGGTGTGCATCATTTCTTCCAGCCTGTCCACATCACTGGAACTCACCGATGTATTACCATAATTGGTTTTTGTTTCCTGTTTCGGGGAATCTTCAGGAAGCTGGGTTCGTTCCACAGGTTTGTTCAATTCCCTGTTCAAAGCTTCCAGCTTTTTGTAAATTTTATCCGTATTCGGATCGTTGCCTTGACCGCTTCCGTACAGGGAAGTTTTCAGTCCACCGGAAGATAGTTGACCGGGTTTTACTTCCTGTTGGGGTAATACATCATCCATATCTGAAATCACACTGTTTTTATAGTTCGGATCATTTTTACGGAGTTCCCTGAATTTTGCCGAATCTTGTTCTGCCCGGTTGTAATAGCTCATCTTATCCATTTGCTTGTCATCGGTCAGTTTTGCTTCCGGCAGGTGAAGGTTAAACCCGTTCTGTGGAGTTTCCTGTGCCTGTAGTTCCTGTACCTGTCCACCTCCCAATACCCAAAAGATCAGGGTGGTGAAAGGAAGGACGAGCAGCGGCAATACCAATAGGAACTTGCGCTGTCTTTTCATTTTTGGTGTTATTACCTGTTTTTCCATGGTTATTGATTTTTAAAGTTTTGATATTCTTTTTCGATATAGCGAACCGAATCCATCAGTCCCGGACGGGTTGCTATAATACTGTCATAGATATTTCTGCCCGATGGACTTCGGGCAAGGCTATCCATATACAACCGGAACTTTTGGATGCGCCTGTAATCCTGTTTGGATACCGGAGGGAGCGGTGATGCTATAGCTCCGGATTCCGTAAGATGCCGGGGACGTTTGATCGAGGTTAATGTAAAGGCATTGCCCTTACTTTTTCCCGTGATGGCGTGTACCCCAAGGTAGATACAGTATCCACTGGTGAGGCTTATAAAAACGACCAGTGCTATGGTTACTGCCCGCTTGGAAATACTCTTTGTCTTATTCGACATCCATTTTGCCCATGCTTTTTGCAGCCATTTGTATAAGGCAAGTAATCCCAGGATTAACAGTCCGTTTTTAGGAGCCTCCTTTTTCTGTTTTGTATTTCGTTTCATTTGTACAAAGTTTTATAAGCCACTCAATTGACTTTGTTTGTATTAATTTTGAATAAATGTCCATTATGGGCTTAATACCGTCTGGCGGTCGTTTTCAAATCCTTGTTGGCGATGGTTGCCCAGCGTTCTATCAGAAAACCATGCGGATTATTATCACTTCGGGATACATTACGCAACGCCCCTTCGGTAATCAGGCTTCGGGTAGTGATACTGGTCGGACGGATTATGCGCTGGGTAGCGTAGCACCGGAATTTATAGGGGTATTCATTGATGTCCACCGCCACGCTATCCACATGGATGGTCTGGTTAACATTTCCGGAAATAAGCCCGGCATAATATCCGTTCTCCTTCAGGTCATCATAAATCCGTTTGGCACTGCCATCCGCCAGGTATAAAGCTTTAGTGATATTCGTTTCAATTGCTTTATCATCCGGGTCAAGGGTAAAGAACAATTGGTGGAAGGTTTTCACATGATCCCGTGCTTCCACTGGGATATTGTCCTTACGTCCGGCGGAATAGGCTTCCAGTGCCTTGCCATTGGCAAGAATGTAAATCCTGTCCTGCATTTCGGATACCAGACTAAAACTCTTATATAGGGCAAAGCAGGATAATAGCACTGAGCCTGCAATAATGAGCATGGTAAATCCCCGGATATGCCGAAAAGCCGTATCGATATTTTTCATTTTTTTAAACATGATTTCTCCTTTTTGGGGTTAAGAATTACCTTTGAGTTTGTCATTCATATAGCCGGAGCCACCGCCATCCGAATTGCCATCCTTGAAATAAGGATTGGTTGTACCATTGCTGGCCATACTCTGGGAAATACGACTTGCAGCATTACCCATTGCATCCGCCGCCATGCTGGCTCCGCCTGTAGCTGCTCCCATAACCGCTCTGGAGGAACTGCTGAAGATACTGGTGACTTTCTGTCCCAAAGCACCACCACCTCCTGCATGGACAATGTAATTGGCTACCGAAGGCACGGTAAAGTATCCCACAATGTCAATAATCATAAAGACCAGATACGCCATATCCGTCCGGCTGAAAAAAGTATCCCCGTAATCCTGTACCTGGGCAATGTCCATTTCCAGCATTTTCTCCTGGATTTTTCCGATAATGCTCCCGAAAATATTGGCTACCGGAAGCCAGAGAAAAATATTGATATATCGGGCAATCCAAACGGTCAGGGTATGCTGAAACCCATCAAAGACGGCAATCCCAAATACCAGCGGCCCCAAAATGGCAAGCACTACTAACTGAAAGGTGCGTAGCGTATCGATACATAAGGCTGCGGCTTCAAAAAGCACTCGAAGTACTTCACTCATCCATTCCTTGACCGAATTGC
Source organism: Zunongwangia sp. L-65 (assembly GCF_056859415.1). Classification (NCBI taxonomy): domain Bacteria; kingdom Pseudomonadati; phylum Bacteroidota; class Flavobacteriia; order Flavobacteriales; family Flavobacteriaceae; genus Zunongwangia; species Zunongwangia sp. L-65. Next base: position 5,775 of record NZ_JBSXOK010000056.1, on the reverse strand, counting down.
GGAAATTGTAAGAGGCTTTGGACATGGCAAACTTGATGTCGTTGCCAATCCCTTCAAAAAAGCCTTCATCGGAAGAACTGGCATTATCATGGGTGTATTTATACCACCTGTCCCGGTCACCGTCACCGCTTTCACCTACATACATCTGCCATACATCCGTTTTTTTGATAGCTTCTTCCTTCTTTTCCAAAAGCACCGCAATTGCCCTGTCGGAGCCTTCCACCATCGAAGCGGTAGCGGTCACCGTGGGTTTCATGATCCCGTTGATCAATCCCAGAACGGAAGGGAATATCAGCACACAAAACCCGATGACAAACGGGCGAAAAAGCGGGTAAAAGTCGATAGGTTCCGCTCTTGACAAATGTCCCCAGACCCTGGAAGCGATATACCACATGGCGGCAAATCCCGCCAGTGCCTGTCCCACGCCGATAAGCTGACTGCACAGTGGCATCATTTCATCATAAAGTTGTTCTAATACGCTATGCAAGCCGCTTATCTCACCGGCAATGCCCTGTGCACTACCCATAAAAGGCAATAGGAGTCCTATAACCGCGAGCCATGCGGTTTTTCTATATGTTGCCATAATTTTTGATTTTTAGTTGTTTATACCATATATATTGCGAATGGTGCGGGCATCATTTCTTTCTTTTGCCCTTTGCACCGCAAGAATGGTCGTATTATTATTAAAGTGTCTGAGGAACATTAGTTTGTCCTGCATATCGGCATAGATCCGGTCAATGGCCTGTAAACGTTCATCATCACTCATACGGGCTTTACCTGCCGTAATGATGACCAGTAATTCATCGAGATTTCGCAGGCTTTCATCAAAGAGGTTATCATACACCTGTCCGAGATACGCCAGTTCCTGCGGATTGAAATTCCCGTCACTTTGAAATCGGTCATGCGCATTCCGGTATTCCCTGACCAGTATCACCTGATAATTCACAATATCGCCCACACGTTTGTAGTTGCGAACGGTGGGGCTTACTTCCATCAGCCCGTCCAGAAAAGCTTTGTGTAGGCTAAAGTTCCCTTCCGATATATCCTTGATGGTATTGTAACCCCCTTCCAATATCTGATAGCCTTTTTTCATATCGCTCAATATCTGTTTGAACTGGGTCAGTTTTTCTACATTGAGCAAGAGCTGTTGTATCTCTGCGGATTGCGCTGATGCCCTAAACGAGCAGAAGAGCCCGCAGATCACAAGTCCTATAAGTATTCCTGTTTTTTTCATGGGTTTTCGTTTTGAAGGTTCCTGAGTGTTTTGCCGTATTGTACTTCATGGAATTCCCTGATCCGAACGGCTGCCATGACCTTGGCTTCATTGCCGAAACTTTGGGAGAAGGTGTAATTGTCCTGCATCCGCAAGTAAAGTTTGTCGATGCGATTCATACGCTCATTATCTTCCATTTGCAACTCGGCATCCGTAGTTATTGCAATAAGTTCATCCAGTACCTGTTCACAATCCTCCAAGAGCCGGGTAAAAACCCGCCCGATATAGCTGAGTTCTGCTTCGGTAAAAGCATCGCTATTGTCAAGCTGTCCGTAGGTTTGCCCGTAATCCTCTACAATGCGTATTTGAAGGGCAATGATGTCTGCGACCTTTGCATAATGTTTGATTTCAGGGTTGACTGTACTTAAGGAATTTATAAAATCACTGTGCAGGTCGAATTCCCCTTTGGTAAACCCTCCGATGGTGGTCAAACCTTCTTTGGCAATACGGTAGCCTTTTTGAGCATATCCGATATATACCTGTAAAGCGGCAATCTGCTGAAGCAGGTATTTCTTCTGTGTCTTTTTCTGGCGGAACCACTCTGAAAAAGTCTGTGCCTGAACGGTTCCTGCTGCCAGAAACAGCATGAGTCCTATTAAAATTATCTTTCTCATAGTTCGTGTTATTGAGGAAGTCCATATAATTTTTTCACGGTTTGTACTTCAATGGAGGTCTTTGCCCGGGAAAGGCTCAGCAATACATTTTGCTGATTAAAGCGCATCAGGTCATCATAATTGGTATCGACCTGATCGGCAGCATTATTGATAATCTCTAACCTTTTGGCATCACTCATAGTGGTAGTAAAGGATTGGACGATTAGGGTGATCTGGTCGATGTTGTTCAGGCTCTCTTCCAGGATGCCGGAGTAGACTTCTGACATATATTCAATCTCATGTGAGGTAAAGTGGTCATCCTGCTGAATGAGCTGCCAGGCATGTTGGTATTCATTGACCAGCCGAACCTGTTTTTGGGTAATATCCCGGATACGCTGGTAATAAGAAATAATTGCCTTTACCTTAGCCAGCTCTTCGTAATACTCCCGGTATTGCTCTTTTTGTTTTTCCGTCCACTCGGAAATTTCATCCAGTTTGAGTTTGGAAAGCGTGTTTTCCAAGGTCTTCTGGGCGTTCTGTAACCAGATGGTCTTGTTCTGTAAACGCTGGATTTTTAAATCCACGGCTTTGATTACTTTTTTGATGCCTGCCTTGATGATTTCCAGTATGGCTATCGGGGTGGCATTCGCCTGTTGTACCGGTAGTACCGTAAAGGAGATACAAAGGACAAGCAGTAACATTCTTGCATATTTTTTCATGGTTCATCATTTTTTAAGTTTTAGATCTTCCGCCATTGCGGCAATGCCCTTGCGGATGTCCCCGCCAAATTTTGCCGCATATTCCATCAGTTTTACCTTTTCGGTCTGCTCGGTCGTATACGCCAGGTATTCTTCCACACTCACTTCGGTGCGGTATACCTTGCTGAGCATTCCACCCAGACTGATAAAGACCTCTTTGTATTTTCGGGCAGGGTCATTGGCTTTATTGACCGACAACACGAGGGCTTTTTCTTTTTCCGTCAATCCTAAAAGTTCCTGTATCTGATCAAATTTGTTTTGGTACTTGCTTTGGTCGAGCAGTATTTTACAATCGCTGTTATTGATGATCGCCTGCTTGACCACCGGGGAAGAAATAATATCCTCTACTTCCTGAGTTACCACGATAGCCTCACCAAAGAATTTCCGTACCGTTTTAAAGAGATATTTGATGTATTCCGCAAAACCTTCTTTCATCAGGGCTTTCCAGGCTTCTTCAATTAAGATCATCTTACGGATGCCTTTCATTTTACGCATCTTGTTGATGAAGACTTCCATGATAATGATGGTCACTACCGGGAAGAGGATGGGATGATCTTTGATATTGTCCAGTTCAAATACGATAAAGCGTTCCTGTAAAAGGTTCAGGTTTTCCGTAGCATTGAGCAGGTAGTCAAATTCCCCGCCCAGATAATACGGGCGGAGTACATACAGGAAATTATCCATATCAAAATCCCGGTCTTTTACCCGATCCTGTTGAAGTACCGTTACATACTCATCCCGCAGGAATTCATAAAAGCTATTGAAACAAGGAAACACCGATGGATTCTTCTCAAGGTGCTGGTAATACCCGGTAATGGCATTGGAAAGCGCTACATACTCACTGCGTTTAAAGGCTTCATCATCCTTTTTCCAAAGGGCGAGCAGCAGTGTTTTGATACTTTCTTTCTTTTCCGTGTCCAGATTGTCGCCCTCCCCGATAAAGAAGGGGTTGAAACGGATCGGGTTTTCTTCACTATAGGTAAAATAGTAGCCGTTTACCATATCACACAAGCCTTTATAGCTATGTCCTACATCCACCAGAACAATATGGGTTCCCTGCTCGTAATAGCTGCGTACCATATGGTTGGTAAAAAAGGATTTTCCGCTCCCGGAGGGACCCAATATAAATTTGTTCCGGTTGGTGCAAATTCCCATGTTCATAGGTTCATCGCTAATGTCTACATGCACAGGTTTGCCTGTCATCCGATCTCCCAAACGAATCCCGACGGGACTTAAGGAAGTACGGTAGCCCGTTTCCAGGTTCAGAAAACAAGTAGCCTGTTCGACAAAGGTGTCGAAGGTATCGTTCATCGGAAAATCAGCGGCATTGCCGGGAATGCCTGCCCAAAATATCTGAGGGGCACCTATGGTTTCTTGTTTGGCAACCGCATCCATTTGTGCCAGTGCGGAGGATACTTTGTTTTTCAGGTCTTTGAGTTCTTCCTTATCTTCCATCCATACCAATACATTAAAATGGGCTTTTACCGGAAGGCGTTGCTGACTGATGGCTTCATTTAAAAAATCATTGGTCGCATCACGGGCAATCATATTTTCCCTGCTGTAAGCAGACAGGGATTGCAACCGTAATCTTTTGGATTCCAATTTAGTGATCGTTTTCTGGGCATCCTCGATAAAGAGGTACTGATTGTAAATGTGATTACAGGGCAGTAATTGACCCAGCGTAGAGGCAAAACCGATACTGAATTTGGTTTTGTCCGTACTGTACTTATCGTAATTGATACGACTGCCACAAAGTGCCGGCAGGTCGGCAGCATCCCCCAAGGTATAAAGTTGGCAATGTTTGGAGCCCACCTGTAAGCCTTCTTGGAAATTGATATCTCCCATAAGGTAGCTATCAGCACGCTCGGACAGGTAGCAGTACTTTTCAATGATACCCATTGTGCGTTTACCGCTCCACAGTTCCTTTTTCCGTAACCGGGTCAGTTTTACAAAGCCGCTGTCTTCGATGATACGTTTGAACTGACCGGCAGCGTCCAGAAAATCCTGTAACAAGGAGGGTTTCAGCGTTTCTTCCGGAACGATGCTTCTGCGCAGCAGGCTGGAATAGGCAGACGTTGCGGTTTTGCGGTTATCCGGTTTTTTGGTCAGCAGGATATAACAGCTATGATCCAGAAAGGGGCGTTCATTAAAAAACCGCTCACTTGCCCGGCTTAAAAAACTGGTATCTGCTTTGGTAAAATCAGGTTGATGCCCGGTTTGCAGAAACCAATCCTGCTTATGCAGTACACTGAATTTGGGTAATACCTTAATGGCTTTTACCCAGGCCTGATGAAAAGCTTCATATTCCTGATCGGAAAGGGTAAATATCTCAGGTAGGTCTGCTTTAAACACGACGGTGACATCGCCTTGTTTGCTCAGGATGCAATCGTGTTCCACATCCATAATCGGTAATAGATCATCCAACATTTTTTCCATCTTCATTTTGTTTTTTATCTTTTTAAAAAAGCCCTGCGACTATTGGAGCGGATTGCTTTGGGAACCTGTTTTCGTGCCAGGGTTTTCATAAGTCCGTGTTCCCCATATTGATGGCTCATTCGGTAGATCTTCATCACCAGTAGGGTGCCTAAGCCGAGAATGACACCGATACATACCAGTGTGGGCAGCCCGATGATATACATGATGGCAAATACGATGAGCAATCCTACCACACCGCCACCCAAATACCAGATATATTGGGCTTTTAATCCCTTAAATTCGATACTGCGGTTAATTCCTTTATTGACCTGATACACACTATTTGCCATACGTTTCTTTTTTAATGTTACAATCGCATCCTGCTACGGGGACGCTCCGATGCCGAAGCAGCTACTACGGTTTCTTTCACGGTATGACCGTTTGTTTGATGTTCCCCGAGTTTTATAACCGGGGTTTGTTCTTCATCCGATTCATTGGGTTGGTGTTGCTTTAACTGGTTTTCCTGGATTTTAATGGCGATCTGCCGTTCCAGATTAGCGAGTTCTGTTTTCAGCTCCCGCAGTTCGCTTTCTTTTGTAAAAGGTTTGGTAGTCAGTTTTTCAACCTTTGGAAGTTCTGTTTTAAGATCGGAAAGGTTCCGCTTATACCGCTCTTTAAGATGCTCCACCCGGTCAATGGCATTTAAAAAATGCCGTGCTGCCAGCTTCGGATTATC
>NZ_JBSXOK010000055.1:0-107991 GCF_056859415.1 Zunongwangia sp. L-65 | reverse complement strand
TCAAAAATTGAACGTGAAATTTGAAGCGAAAATTCCGTAAAATTTCAGGCTGTTTGAGACGTAGTCGAGTTTCTGAAATTTAAGGATTGAGGGATAAATTTAGTTCAAGGTTTGTAAGCCTAGACTTTTTTGTTTCTTTTTATTGCATCCGACGACCGCAGGGAGAGGAATGCCTACGAAAAAAAAGAAAGGAGTTCGATTAAGTTCTAAGATATAAGTATAGAAAGTTAATCACTTAGAATAAAACTGAAGGCTAAAAGCTAACCGCTAAAAAAATGAAATTAAAATTCTTAGGAATAGCTGCATTACTGATGATTTTTTCCTGTAAGAAAGAAGAAACTAAAGTTAGTGCAACATCAGATGAAAAACTAACAGCATTTGTAAATCCGTTTATAGGGACAGACGGGCCGGGGAATACCTATCCGGGAGCCACTACACCTTACGGAATGGTACAGCTAAGTCCTGATATTGGTATTGGTGGTTGGGATCGTATTGCCGGATATTTTTATCAAGATTCTATTATTACCGGATTTTCGCATATGCACTTAACAGGCACTGGCGCCGGGGATCTTTATGATATTTTGGTGATGCCAACTAACAGTAAGTTTTCTGAGCGTATTCCAGAGAATAATCATAAACCATTTTCTGCATTTAGTCATGATAAGGAAGTAGCTTCCCCGGGATACTATTCGGTACGGCTTTTAGATTATGATATTAAGGCAGAACTCACTGCAACACCAAGAACCGGAATTCAGCGGTTCACATTTCCTAAAGATTCACTGTCTCAAATTCATGTAGATCTTGGTTACGCTTTAAACTGGGATAAAGCAACCAATACGCATATAAAAGTCGTCAATGATTCGGTTATTGAGGGCTATCGAAAGTCTACGGGATGGGCAAAAGACCAGCGTGTGTATTTTGTAATGAAGTTTTCTAAAGCTTTTAAGGATTTTGAGATTTTAGAAGATGGAGAAGAAGTACCAGCAAATGAAATCACTGCTAAAAACACCAAAATCATCCTGAATTACGAGACAACTTCAGAAGAACAAATTGTTGTGAAAACCGGAGTGTCTTCAGCAAATATAGAAGGTGCTTACGCCAGTTTAGAAACCGAAGCACCTGATTTTAATTTTGACAACTATCGTGAAAATGCGGATGAGATTTGGGAAAAAGAACTTCAGAAGATAAGAATAGAAACACCAGATAGCAATCAAAAATCAGTGTTTTACACCATGATGTACCAATCGATGTTGGCACCAACTTTACTAAGTGACCCTAATGGGAATTACAAAGGTGCGAATGATAGTATCGAGCATGCAAACGGATTTAATCGTTATGATACCTTTTCGCTTTGGGATACGTTTAGGGCGGCACATCCACTTTATACTATTATTCAGCAGGAAAGAGTTCCAGATTTTATAAAATCGATGTTGGCGCATTACCAGGAAACCGGATTATTGCCTGTTTGGTCGATGCAGGGAAACGAAACCAATATGATGTTAGGATATCACTCGGTTCCGGTAATTGTAGATGCTTATTTTAAAGGTTTTGATTTTGATGCAAATCTGGCTTATGAAGCTTGCAAAGCCAGCGCAATGACGAGCGCGAGAAAAATCGATGTTTTTGCAGAAAAAGGCTACGTGCCCGCTGAAGAAAAGGAAGGCGATTGGAGTGTTTCTAAAACTTTGGAATATGCTTACGACGATTGGTGTATTGCAATGTTTGCCAAAGATTTGGGGAAAGAAGACGATTATCAATATTTCTTAAAACGTTCTGGGTACTGGAAGAACACTTATGATAGTAAGACAAGCTTCTTTAGAGCAAAAGATAAAAATGGTCAGTTTATAGCAGGATTTAATAGCAAGGATTACTCCGATTATTTTAGTGAAAGTAATGCCTGGCAATATTACTGGTTTGTGCCACAGGATATTCCGGGGTTAATCAAAACTACCGGTGGAGAAGAACGCTTCACGCAAAAGTTAGATTCGATGTTTTCTCTTCATCCTACGGAAGACGATAAGTTGCCTATTTTTAGTACAGGAATGATTGGACAGTATGCACATGGAAATGAACCAAGTCATCATGTAGCCTATTTATATGATTATATCGGTAAACCTTCTGAAACGCAGAAACTGGTTAGGCAAATCCTTAATGAACAATATAAAAATGAACCAAACGGGCACTGCGGGAATGAAGATTGTGGGCAAATGTCTTCCTGGTATATCTTTAGTTCGATGGGCTTTTACCCTGTAAACGCAGCACAGGGAACTTATATGTTGGGTGCACCGTTATTTGAATCGGCTGAAATTAATCTGCCGGGCGGTAAAAAATTCAATATCAAAACCTCCAATTTCACTGACGAAAATCTGTTTGTGGCCAATGTGAAGTTAAATGGAGAAGATCTGGATCGTGCTTATATTACGCATGATGAAATTGTAGATGGAGGCGAGTTGTTGTTCGAGATGAGTAAAAAACCGGTAGATAAAGTTTTAAAAACCCCAAAACCGAATACAATCTATTAATATTCGGTAAATCTAAATACCTTTTATTCTCAAAATCATGATGATATGAAATTGGTTAAAATTTTGCTTCTTTTTAGTGTACTTAGCACTCTTAGTTGTGTAGAAAAGGAAAATCCTTCATTTACAAAAGATGATTTGGTGCTTATTCCGCAGCCAGAATCACTAAAACTCAATAAAGGAAGCTTTGAAGTTAATGGAAATACCAAAATTGTAATTCCGCAGGATAGTTTAGTTTCAGTTTCGTCAATTTTGAATGATCTTTTTAAAAGAGCTGCCGGATTTGAATTGGAAACATCTGTAGATGCTCATGCAGAAAACAATATTCAGCTAAAAATAAATTCAGAAATTGCTAAAGAGGCTTATGAGCTTAAGGTAACTTCAGAAAATGTGATTTTAGAAGCAAATTCCAAACTAGGATTTGTGTATGGAATGGAAACCATCAGACAATTACTTCCTAAGGAAATAGAAAGTGGCTCAAAAGTATCGGATATTGAGTGGTATATTCCTAATGTTGAAATTACCGATGCACCACAATATTCATATCGTGGGAATATGTTAGATGTTTCCCGCCATTTCTTCGGAAAAGAATACATTAAAAAACATATCGACCGACTCGCATTTCTAAAACTGAATACGTTTCATTTTCATTTAGTAGACGATCAGGGTTGGAGAATTGAGATCAAAAAATATCCAAAATTAACTGAAGTCGGAGGCTTTAGAGTTGATCAGGAAGATAGCCACTGGAATGCGAGAACCAAAAACGAACCAGATGCCAAAGCTACGTTTGGTGGATTTTATACGCAGGAGGATATTAAAGAAATTGTAGCCTATGCACAGGAAAGAGGCATCAGGGTAATTCCAGAAATCGAGATGCCGGCGCACGTAATGAGCGCTATTGCTTCGTATCCTTGGTTATCGTGTACAGGAGAACCTATTGCAGTTCCCTCGGGTGGTGTTTGGCCAATTACCAGTATTTATTGTGCAGGAAAAGAATCGACTTTCGAATTTTTGGAAGACGTGCTGAGTGAGGTGATGCAATTATTTCCGGGAGAATATATTCATGTTGGTGGTGACGAGGCCACTAAAACCAACTGGGAAAACTGTCCTGATTGCCAACGAAGAATTGAGGAAGAAAGGCTTGCTGATGAAGATGAGTTGCAAAGCTATTTTATGAAACGTATCGAGAAATTTTTAAATAAAAATGATAGAACACTTATTGGGTGGGACGAAATTTTAGAAGGAGGTCTGCCTGAAGAAGCGACCGTAATGAGTTGGCGTGGTTTTGAAGGTGGATGGGAAGCTTCTGCTGCAGGTCACGATGTGATTATGACACCAACCAGCCATTTATACTTTGATTATTATCAGGGAAGCCCGGATAATGAGCCTGTTGCTTTTAATGCATTTACGCCCTTAAAGCGAGTGTATGAATTTCGTCCGGTTTTAGATTCGATGAGTGTGGAACAAAAGAAACATGTATTAGGAGGCCAGGCGAATCTTTGGTCAGAATATGTGCCGACTGAGGCTCATTCAGAATATATGTTGTTTCCCAGATTAGCAGCTTTAGCCGAGGTGGTTTGGAGTCCTGAGGACAAGTTAGACTGGAAAGATTTCTCGGTAAGAATACGTAAAATGATGGAGCGTTTTGAAGTGATGGGCATCAATTATGCAAAAAGTGCTTATGCGGTTCAGTCAGAATCTGAGATTGATCTTGAAACAGGAGAAATTACTATTAGTCTGCAATCTGAATTTCCAAATACCGAAATTCGTTATGCTTTAAACGGAGAAGAATTAAATGCCGAATCGAACTTATATGAAAATGAAATAAAAGTTGATACCGATACTCAGCTTAAAGCTGCAGTTTTTAAAAATGGTAAAGTGATGGGGGCGGTTTTAGATAAAACTTTTAAGTTTCATAAGGCGGTGGCAAAACCGGTTATTTATAAATATCCTTATAATCAAAATTATGCCTCTTCAGGAGAAACAGCCCTTGTAAACGTTTTAAAAGGAAGTAAATATTTTAAAGACGGCCGTTGGCAGGGTTGGATCAATAATCCTGCAATTATTACGATTGATCTGGAAAAAGAGACCAGCGTTAGTGAAGTGATTGTGGGAAGTTTGGAAGAGCAGGGCACAGGGATTTATTTTCCGCAGCAATTAAAAGTGGAAGTGTCCAAAGATGGAAAAAACTTTAAGGAGGTAGCTTCCTTAAAAAGAGATTATCAAACCAATCCGGGAGCAAAAATCGACAATTTTAAGATGGGATTTGAGCTTCAGGAAAATATCCGGTTTGTTAGAGTAAGTGTAGAACCATTAGCAAAAACTCCCAATGGAGGAGGTGCATGGTTGTTTTTAGATGAAATTCAGATAAAATAATATTCGATGTTTTTAGTAAGAAATATTTTTTCAGCAGTAGTTGTAATTATTAGTGTTCAGGTGGCTTCGGCACAAACCAGTTTTGATCCACTTCCTTATGTAAATCCTTTTATAGGAACTTCAAATTACGGCGCAACTAATCCTGGGGCGATTGCCCCAAGAGGGATGGCAAGTGTATCGCCATTTAATGTTGCCGGGAAAATAGATTTAAACCCACTGGAAAAAGATAGTCAATGGTTATCAAACCCATACGTGCATGAGAATCAGTTTTTAACTGGTTTTAGTCATGTAAATATGAGCGGCGTAGGTTGTCCTGAACTCGGTGTAATTATTACCATGCCTACCACCGGAGACTTAGAAACAGATCATATAAAATACGGAACTACATATTCTGAAGAAACTGCGGAGGCCGGATATTATGCTGTACAACTAGATAAATATAAAGTAAAAGCTGAAGCTACCGCAAGTACCCGAGCCGGCGTGAGCCGGTACTCATTTCCGGCTGGAAAATCGAATGTGTTACTGAATTTGGGGTTAGGTTTAACCAATGAACAGGGTGCTATGGTTCGTGTGGTTTCTCCTAATGAAATAGAAGGTATGCGAATGGTGGGAAGTTTCTGTTATAACAATGCTGAAGCTGCATACCCTGTATATTTTGTAGCAAAATTCTCTAAACCGGCCGATGATTTTGGAGTTTGGAAGACGCCTTATAAATACGAGGGTCTAGAATCACAATGGATGGGTTACAATGGTAAAACCCGAATCAAAAAAGGCTTTACAAGAGAAGTGGTTGGGGATAGTATTGGAGCATATATGACTTATGATTTTGCAACACCGCAGGAAGTTGAAGTGAAAATTGGAAAGTCTTATGTAAGTATTGAAAATGCTCGTGAAAATTTAGAACAAGAAGTTGGCGATGCAACTTTCGAAGAAGTTTTAGCAGAAACTCAGCAAGCCTGGAAAAAAAAGTTACAGGTTGTAGAAGTTGAAGGTGGTACAGAGGATGAGAAAACGATTTTTTATACCGCTTTATATCATACACAAATTCATCCTAACACTTTAAATGATGTCAACGGTGAATATCCTGAAATTGCAACCGGGAGAATCGGGAAAACCGATGGGACACGCTATACCACTTTTTCTTTATGGGATACCTATCGTAATTATCACCAGCTAATGAGCTTGCTGTATCCTGAAGAACAATTAGATATGGTAAGGTCGATGTTAGAAATGTATGATGAAAATGGATGGTTACCAAAATGGGAATTAAACTCAACTGAAACCTTTACCATGGTCGGTGATCCGGCTGCAGTGGTTTTAGCAGATACGTATTTACGTGGTTTAACCGATTTTGATGTGGAAAAAGCCTACGGCGCCATGCTAAAAAGTGCATTGGATACTACTAATAATCCGCTGCGCCCAGGCTTGAAGGAGTATATTGATAATGGTTATTTAGGAGTTGATGGCGATGTACCAGGACCTGTGTCTACCACTCAGGAGTATAATATTGCAGATTATGCTATCGCTCAATTGGCTAAAAAATTAGGGAAAAAGGAAGATTATAAGCAATTTTTAAAGCGCTCGATGTCCTATAAGAAATTGTATAATCCGGAGACAAAATTTATTCAGCCAAAAAACAGTGATGGTAGCTGGTTTGCTGAATTTGATCCCTTAGCCGGAGCTAATTTTGCTCACAATCCTGGCTATATTGAAGGAAATGCCTGGCAATATTTATTTATGGTTCCACACGATATCCAAGGACTTAAAAAATTGATGGGTGGAAATAAGAAATTCGAAGCTCGTTTAGATGAGCTTTTCGAAAAGGATCAGTTTGATATGGCTAATGAACCTGACTTTGCTTACGGTTATCTTTATAATTTTATTCCGGGTAAAGAATATAAGGCTTCAGAAAAAATACATGAGTTAATCGCTACCTATTATAAAAATGCACCTGATGGAATTCCCGGTAATGATGATACTGGTACCATGAGTGCCTGGGTGATTTATTCGATGATGGGGATTTATCCAATTACTCCGGCAGAACCAGTATATACATTTGTGGTTCCTACATTCAATAAAATTATATTACACCTTAATCAGGACTATTATGAGAATCCAGAACTGATTATCGTAAAGGATTCAATTTCTAAAGGAAAACTTAAGATTGAAGTAGATGGTGCAAAGTTCACAAAACCATTATTTGATTTAAGTAAAATTAACTTTCCTAAAAAAATAAAGTTTCTTTAATACATAGCTTATTTTCTTAACTAATCATTTTTATTTAAGGGAGTTTCATGTTTTATTAGTGTACGAAAACGGTTTCTTGTTGTGGTTGTTTAGCTATCGAGGAGTGTTGTCCGTCGATTTTTTTTTATTTTCTTTAACATTATATAGACTTTTAAGATAAGTTTAATAGTTACAACAATCTATTAACATTAATTAACTCAATAAATATGGAATATGGTAAAAAAAATTACTCTATTATTTCTGTTAATGGTAGGTGCACTTTGCGCTTATTCGCAACAACAGGTTCTTGAAGGTACTGTAACCGAAGCAGAAACAGGAATGCCGTTACCGGGCGTTACGGTTTTGGAAAAAGGTACTACAAATGGTACTTCAACTGATTTTGAGGGCGAGTTTGCTATACGTGTTACTGGGGATGCTATCCTGGTATTCTCGATGATTGGCTATGAGTCGCAAGAAGTTCCTGCCTCAGGTAATTTAAACATTCAGTTAAGCGTAAGCAGTGAAGCCTTACAGGAAGTTATGGTAACAGCACTTGGTATCAAAAGAGAAACCAAACAGCTAGGGTATGCTATGAGTGAAGTGGCTGGGGAGGAATTGGTACAAACCAATACAATCAATCCCGTTAGGGGGCTTCAGGGGAAAGTTGCCGGTGTGAGCATAGGTACCTCTGATGGGGGCTTATTTGGTAATTCCAAGATTCAAATTAGAGGTGTTTCCTCATTAAGCTCCAGTAATAACCAACCAATTTTTGTAATTGACGGTGTTATTCTGGACAACAATACCTCTAATGAAAGTGCAGATTGGTCTGCCAGCTCGAACGATTACGGTAATATTCTAAAAAACCTTAATCCAGACGACTATAAAAGTATCTCGGTGCTAAAAGGGGCTGCTGCAACCGCACTATATGGTTCAAGAGGGATTAATGGAGTGATTCTTATTGAAACAAAGAGTGGAGAAGGAACAAAAGGTTTAGGTGTAAGCGTTAGGCAGAGTGTAGGTGTAGATTATGTATTTAAACAACCAGGTCTTCAAAACGAATTTGGTCCTGGTACTCTTCCGGGATATGTAAGCTACGGCGAGCAAAAAGAAGATGGTAGTTATTATCGGTTTTCTCCTCAGTTTTATTATAATAGCGAGGGGAATCCTACCTTGATCAACCATCCTGGAGGCGGTTTAAGTTTTGGTCCAAGATTTGACGGACGACCTATCGAAGATTATGACGGTACAATGATACCCTATCGCGCTCAAAACGATAACATGAAGGATGCCTATGAAACAGGATGGAACCATAATACATACGTCGCATTGCAGGGAGGTAACGAAAAAGGTAATTTTTATTTATCTGATTCATATTCCGAGAGAACCGGTATTCTTCCAAATAATAGTTTCGATAGAAATACCTTATCTTTTCGCGCAGCTTATAATCTGGCTCCGTGGTTAAGAGCAAACGGATCTGTTTCCTTTACACAATCCAAAGCGAAAAATGCCAGGAACGATTTTTCTCAGTCTTATTTTGAAGGCACTTTTGAAAGAATTTATAATACTGAAAAATATCAGGAGCGTAAGTACTGGCAGGCTCCACATGGAGGATTGCCAAGTACAAATTATGGCGATGAATTTGCTTTTGCACCTGGTAGTGGATTATGGTTTGGTTTTTTTACCGGTGATGACGTGCAGAAAGAAACAGTAGTACGCCCTATAGTGAGCCTTTCGGCAGATATTACTGATTGGATGACCCTCTCTGTAGAAGGGAATATGAACTATTATGGTACTCGTTATGAAAGCAAGAGTCTTGGGTCTGGATATGCAAATGAAGGTGGTGGGTATACATTAAATCATTCCCGCGACCTAACGCGTAATGGTAAAATAACATTGAATATGGATCGGAATATTACAGAGGATATTGGTGTGAATGTACTATTAGGTGGAGAATTATGGGATCAGGAACGTTCCTATAGTAATGTGAGAACTGATGGAGGATTAATTGTACCTGGAAGATACTTTATTCAAAATTCCAGAAGAAATCCAATAGGAACAGCGGCAGTTTCCGCTACAAAGCAAATTAATTCACTTTATTTCTTATCCAGTTTTGATTATAAGGATCAGTTATTTTTGGACATTACAGGTAGAAATGACTGGTCATCAGCACTCGTTTATTCAGATGGAACCGGTAATTATTCTTATTTTTATCCTTCTGTTTCCTCATCCTGGATTTTTGATCAGACATTTGACTTACCTAATTGGGTGACTTTCGGTAAGTTAAGGGCGTCCTGGGCACAGGTGGGTAGTGATACCGATCCGTTCTCTATTAACCGAGGTTACAGTATAGATTCTTATGAAATGCCTGGTGGTGGTTTTGTAAATACTAATACTGTAAATACAACTTCAGTAGACCGTAGTATTGAACCAGAACGTAAAAATTCTTTCGAGGTTGGTGCCGATATAAGATTTTTTAATAATAGAATAGGTCTGGATGTTGCTTATTATGATGAAACCATCAACAATCAGATTGGTTCTATTCCTATTCCAAGAGAAAGTGGATATGGTAATTTATTAACCAATATAGGTAGCTTAAGCAATTATGGTTTAGAAGTAACCTTGAATGTAGTGCCGGTTAAAACAAATAATTTCAAATGGTTATCAACTTTTAACTATTGGAGAAATACAACAAAAGTAAGAGACCTACATGAAGACTATGGTGAATTTAAAGTCCTTGGCGGAGATATAGCTTACGGTAATTTTAGAATAGGATCAGTAGCTTTTGAAGGAGGAGAATATGGTGTGTTAATGTCTGATAGTAAAGCGAAAACCTGGCAATCTACCAATGAAAATGGAGATCCAATAGATGATCCAAGAAACGGAATGCCGCTTTTAAATTATAGCGATTCCAGACGTGGAGCTTTGTTTATAAGAAGTGGTGAGCCAGAAAGAGTCGGTAAAATTCAACCAGATTTTGAAGGATCATGGAGTAATGAGTTTACTTACAAAGGATTATCACTTTCGTTTTTATTAGATGCGAGAATAGGGGGGCATATGGGATCTTACTCAAGTCGTTATGGGACAGCCTATGGATATCTAGATGCTTCTTTAAGAGGTAGAGATACTGATTTTGGTGGAGTTTCATGGACATCACAGTATGCAGATACACAGGGACAACAATATACTGATGGTGTTATTCCAGAAGGTGTTTTTCAACCAGGTCAAATGGTTACTGCTCCTAACGGAAACTCGGTAAATGTAGGCGGAATGACCTTTCAGGAAGCATATGATCAAGGATTAGTAGAACCAACACATGCCGGTTTTTATCATTACTTTCGTAATTCTTGGGGCAATGGTGTAGTGAACAGTGACTGGTTTAAAGAGTTAAAATATGTGGCCTTCAGAAATATAAGTATAGGATATAATTTACCTAAAAGTTTAAGTGAGCGATTAAATGCCAAGAATTTATATGTTGGTTTAAATGGTCGAAATTTGGGATACTTGTATAATTCTATGCCCAATGACATTAATCCTGAAAGTTTCAGGGGTACAACAAGTTCAGACTCTTTTAGAGAAAGAGCTTTTGCCCCTTATCAGGCAAGCTATACTTTAACAGTTTCTATAGACTTTTAATAATATTAAGATGAAAAATAAATTTAAAATATCTATTTTTTTCTTATTTGCAATTTTAGCAAGTAGTTGTGATAGGGAAGACTTTGCAGATCTAAATAGTGATCCTTCTATTAGCCAGGATGCTGAGTTAAGATTTTCGATTACCAAAGGAATCGAACAAATGTATGGGAATGACTATACTTCATGGTTTTATGATGCATTTGATTATGCTTACCCATGGTCTCAGGTAATTACTGGCTCCTCGGGTGGGGGAAATACTGAAGGACTTGTAGAAATGGGAAGTGCCGGAGGGTTTCAGCATATTTATAACTTTATTATTCCCAACATGAGAGACGTTCGTGCAAGGATAGATGCGATGCCGCAGGAAGAACAGGAAGAAATGCAGGCTATGCGCGCAATGACCTATCCCATACAAATTCTTCCGGTAATGCAATATTCAGACTTTTACGGTTCAGTAATTTATTCTGAGGCGGGTCTTGCACCCTATACCAGTCCACCATTAATAACGCCTGCTTTTGACACTCAAGAGCAACTTTTCGATATATGGCTAGAAGAACTGGATATGGCAATACAAGGATTACTTGCAGCTAATCAATTCGATATAGGAAATCAGGATATTATATACGGAGGGGATTATCATAAATGGGCAAAATTCTGTAACCTGTTAAAGCTTAAAATTGCTGCCAGACTCGTAAATGCAAATCGTACGAAGGCTATTTCAATAGTAGAAGAGGTCGTAAATTCCCCAGCGGGTTATATGGCCTCCTTAGATGATGATTTCATTTATAGACGGGGGATAAATTATTTTGGAACGGGAGAAACCACGCAACCCGGAATTGGAGGTATAAACCTTATTGATTTTATGGTAGATAACCGTGATCCTAGGCTTCGGGTGGTTTTTGAAAAAAATTCTTTTAACGGTGAAGTAGTACAGGCCTTTATAGATGCTGGTCAACAACTTCCGCCTTATGTAGAGCAGTACGTAGAATTTGATAATTCTGGAGACTTTTCCGGATGGTCTGGTCCCGGCGAGCCCTGGGTAAGATATTTTGGAGTACCCCTGGCTCCAGAAGCTACAATTAATAGTGCTAATCAATATTATTTTAATCAGGGTGTAACCAATAGGATTAGCCTTGATGGTGTAGAAAGAGCGTATTCCTCTACTTCAAGTTTTAATGAGAGGGTAGTAAGAACAGGGTATCCTTTTACCTATCCCACAAGACCTGGAGGTCGAGTATTAGAAATTAGAAATAATTATCCTCCTCTTGAAGTTATTTTAGGCTCATCTGCTGAGACTTATTTTTATCTTGCGGAATTTAAATTATTGGGAGCGAATATTACCGGATCAGCGCAGGATTATTTGAATTCGGGGGTCGAATTATCCGTACGAAGATTAGATCAGTTAGCTAATAATAATGGATTTCCTTATTATGAGAGTGATCCTGTATACACAGATGCTGATATGGCGCAAGAGGCCGCAAGTATGCTGAAACCGGGTGAGATCGATAATTTACTAATGAAACCTGCTTATGATCTTTCTACAAATGCTTTGGAAAAGGTTTATATTCAGCAATACATCAACTTTTTAGGTACTCCTGGGGATGTTTGGACTACCGTACGCCGTTCTGGAATTCCAAAGCGTAATAGTGACTATTTACCATGGGATCAATTGTTGGCAAGTGGTAGCGAACTCATTATTCCACGAAGGTTTATGATTAACGCTCCTAGCGCAGATAATCAAAACTATCAAAATTTAAGAAGCGCTTATGAAGAACAAGGGTTTACTACGGGAACCAATGATCCTTCTATCCTTAATCAGGAGCGAATCTGGTGGGATGAAAATAATCCAGATTATGGACAAGGGCCAATAAATTAATTCAGTATCATTATAGAAAAAGGGGAGTTCACTCCCCTTTTTTGTCTAAAAAATTTTAAGCTTGATGATAAAAAAAATTATCAGCATATTTCTATTACTAAGTTCTTTTACTTTCTTTTCTCAACAAAAACAAGGCAATATTGTAGAGTATTTTGGAAAAGAGAAAGTGAATGATGTTAGTGAAGGAGATGTGGTTTACATTTTTGAAGAGGGCCTAATTTTGCCGTTTTCTGGTGTTCCATTCAATAGTGCCTCTGTTAAAAATGATGCGGTCTTTATGGATGCTCTTACTAACGGTATGGACATTTTTGAAGGAAAACAGGTAATTAACCATTTTAATGGAGAACAGATTAAATGGGAATTTGTAAAGGTTGATGGGAGTAGTGAATTTCATGATAGTAGACTACAGCGCAATGGCTATCTTTACTTAGAGTATAATTCTAGTTCAGAAAAAATATTGCTTTTCGAGGCTTCTGGGCATACCAATGCCATTATAAACGGATTGCCTCATGAGGGAGAGCATTATGATTTTGGATGGAGCCTTATACCGATTAAGCTTAAAAAAGGTGAAAATAAGTTTTTGCTTTCCGGGGGACGTTTTCCACGTATACGAGCACGACTTTTAGAAAGTTTTAAACCGGTAGAGTTTACCATGAGGGATCTTACTTTGCCAGATATGCTAAAAGAAGGAAGTACGCCATTATGGGGAGCAATCCGGATAATAAATGCTAAAGATGGCTGGTTGAAAGGAGCCAAAATTAGGGTAGAAATTAACGATGCCTCAAAAGAAACTTTTCTTGGAAATATTGCTCCATTAAATGTAAGGAAAGTACCCTTCCAGATTCCGGTACCTTCCAATCTTGGAGATGCTGATATGGTACAGGCGAAACTTTATCTGCAGGATCATCAAAACAATATCATCGATACTGTTACTATAGAGCTGGCGGTAAAATCAAAATACAATCATCATAAAAACACCTTTTTAAGCGATATTGATAACAGCGTTCAATACTATAGCGTGGCGCCATCTTTAACGAAAGATAAAGAAAATCAAGCCATGTTCTTGTCTGTTCATGGAGCATCTGTAGAAGCTGTAAATCAAGCCAATGCTTATAAGCAAAAAGATTGGGGGCATGTTGTTGCGCCTACCAATCGAAGACCCTTTGGTTTTGCCTGGGAAGACTGGGGCAGGCTGGATGCACTGGAAGTTTTAAATCGAGCGGAGGAATTGCTTCATACCGATCCTAAACATACCTACCTTACCGGGCACTCTATGGGCGGGCATGGTACTTGGTATCTGGGAGCTACCTATCCCGACCGTTTTGCGGCCATTGCACCTGCCGCTGGTTATCCTGATCTTTTAGGCTACCGGCAGAGTTTTATCAATCGCATGGCTAGTGAGGATTTTCAGAAAAGGTTTGGAATGAGCGAAGAGGAATTTAAAATAAAAATTTCTGGAAATATTAGTGATGCAACCGAAAAAGATGTGGATTCCATGATCCGTAGGGCGGGAAATCCTAGCCGTACCTTAAAATTGATGAGAAATTACCTGCATTATGGAGTTTATATTCTTCATGGCGATTCTGATAATGTAGTGCCTACTTTTTTAGCACGCGATATGCGGGAGAGGTTAGGGAAGTATCATAATGACTTTGCCTATTATGAATACCCTGGAGGGGAACATTGGTTTGGTGATGAGAGTGTAGACTGGCCTCCTATCTTTTATTTCTTTAATAGAAGGGAAATAAAAAATGACAGTGAAATTGATAAAATAAATTTTTCGACTGGCTCCCCAGGCGTTTCGGCAGGTTCACACTTCATCAAAATAGTTCAACAAGAAGAACCATTCGAGATCAGTAATTTCGATTTCGAACGTACAGAAAATGGTTTCAATTTAAATACTTTGAATATTTCGGTTTTATCGATAAATGTTACAGCTATGGAGCCTTCAGCCTTTAGCGTGATAAATATAGACGGTCAGGAGCTTGATATTCCGATTACAGGTATGCTATATTTGAAAAAATCATCGGAAAAATGGGAGATTTCGGAAAAACCGTCAGCATCAGAAAAAAGTCCTTTACGTAATGGCGGATTTAAGGATGCGTTTAGACATAACATGGTATTCGTTTATGCTAGCCGGGGAAATAAACAAGAAAACGACTGGTATTATAACCGAGCAAAATTTGATGCTGAAAAATTTTGGTATCGTGCCAATGGAAGCATTCAAATTGTAAAGGATACAGATTTTAGAATTTCAGATTTTAAAGATCGAAACGTGATCATTTACGGTAATAAATCTAATAATGCAGCATGGAAAATGCTGCTTAAGAACTCACCTATACAGGTTAGCAATAATGAAATACAAATTAGAGATAAAGTCTTAAGAGGGAACCAATACGGAGCTTATTTTATCTATCCGAAACCAAATAGTGATTTTAACAGTATAGGAGTCGTTACCGCAACTGGTATTAAGGGAATGCATGCAGCTTATGCTAATGATTATCTGGAAAACGGAACCTTTTATCCTGATGTTATCATATTTGATGAAAAAATGCCAAAGCAAGGTTTGTCTGGAGTGAAATTTACCGGGTTTTTTGGTAATGACTGGTCTATAGAAAATGGAAAATTTATCTGGAATCAATAAATAATGGATTGGGTTAAATAGCTTCAATATTATTTCGTTTTGTGGATTTAACCAGAATGTTTCGGCATTCTGGTTTTCTGTTTTTATAGTTTTCAATATTAAAAGTGAAACTTAAAAAGTTAACATTTTGTATTTGAAGAGCCTCAAACGTTTTCATTAAAATTTAGGCAGGATTTAAAATTTTGATAAATCGATTTAGTATTGAATAATATATAAGTTAAAATTAAAAAAATTGAATTAGTATTTAAACTTTAATTAAAATTATAAGTAAATTGTACTTAATGATTAAATTTATTATGAAGTTGTTTGTCTATTCAAAGCAGTTGTCCGTCGATTTTATTTTAAGAAACTTAACTTATTTATAACATTTAAGATAAAATTGGTAGTTATGAACTATTGATTTCTGTACTAACTAAAATTAAACACAAGTATGATTAAAAAAATTATTTTTTCGTTTTTGCTTGTTTTGGGACTAACTCAAATGGTTATTGCTCAATCGCAAACAGTGAAAGGAACCATTACAGAAGCAGAAACAAAAATGCCTCTGCCAGGGGTTACTGTTATGGAAAAAGGTACTTCTAATGGAACATCAACCGATTTTGATGGAAATTTTTCTTTAGAGGTAGGTGAAGATGCAACATTGGTTTTCTCAATGATTGGTTATGTTACTCAGGAAATTCCTGTCACAAGTGATGATGTTAATGTGGAAATGGCTACAGATACTGAAGCTCTCGACGAAGTTGTGGTAACAGCTTTAGGGATCAAAAGAGAATCGAAAGCATTAAGTTATGCTTCTCAAACTTTAGGATCTGAAGAGGTTACAAAAGGCAAAAATGTAAACTTTGCTCAGGGGCTTAATGGTAAAGTTGCTGGTGTACAGATTAGACAGGGAACAGCAGGAGCTGGTAGTTCCACTAAAATTCAATTAAGAGGTGCGAAAAATATTACTTCTTCAAATCAGCCTTTATTTGTAATTGACGGTATTCCTATGGCGAACTATCAAACATCAGATGCTAATGGTTTTTATGGAGGTAGAGATAGTGGGGATGGTTTATCTAATATTAATCCAGAGGATATTGCTAGTGTGACAGTGCTCAGAGGGGCTAACGCTGCTGCACTTTATGGTAGCCAGGGTGCAAATGGTGTAATTCTTATTACTACAAAACAAGGCGAAGAAGGCAAAACAAGAATAAATATTAGTTCCACAACTCAGGTGGAAAGAGTTTACGATTATCCTGATCTTCAATTTAGATACGGAGCAACAGGTGAGCCAGGAGCAGATTCAAGCTGGGGAGAGCCAGGTAATTATAAAAATTATGTAGACGACTTTTTTGATACAGGTATTACTTTGCAAAATGCTATTTCCTTAAGTGGAGGTAACGATAAAACAACTACTTATTTTTCTTATGCTAATACTCATTCTAATGGAACTATGCCAACCAATGAGTTTAATAAAAATAACTTAACTTTTAAACAAACATCTAAGTTTTTTGATGATAAGGTCAAGGTATCTTCTAATGTTTTGTTAACAGATCAAAGAGTAGATAACAAAATGTTGAATGGATATTATTTCAATCCATTATTAGGTTTATATACTTTCCCAAGAGGATTAGACTTTGATGAATATGCGACTAACTATCAGGTTTTAGATCCACAAAGAAATATTATGACGCAAAACTGGCCAATCTTAGGTAATAGTGAAGCGAACATGAACCCTTACTGGATTTTAAATAATACTCCAAATACAGAAAGAACAAAGCGTTTTATAGGAAATGCATCTATAGAATATAAAATTTCTGATGCACTTACTCTAACAGGTCGTGGAAGTTATGATTTTACTCGTCAAATATATGAGCAAAAAGTTATGGCGGGAAGTAGTCCTGTAGTATCAAGTGACAATGGTCGTTACGTTTATGAGAATGTTGAGAGCTGGCAAGCGTATACCGATATGATCTTAACCTACGATCAGCAATTTGGTGAAAATTGGGATTTCCATGGATTGGTGGGAGCAGCTTACCAAAAAAGAATTATTGGAGATGGAATATCTGTAGATAGTAATACTTTTGGATTATATGCTCCAAACGAATTTACTATTCAAAACATTACACAACTACAGGCTTTCACTAATGCGCAGTCGCTCAACTCAAGATTAGTTAAACAATCAGTTTTTGCTAATGCCTCTATAGGTTTTAAGGATATGGTATTCTTAGATGTTTCTGCTAGAAATGATTGGGCATCAACATTATCTTTCACAGATAATTCTTCATATTTATATCCTTCAGCAGGTATTACATTCCTACCTAGTGCTGCATTCGAGTTACCTGAATTTATATCTTATACCAAAGTGAGAGCCTCTTTTGCTCAGGTAGCCAACGAGGTTCCTGCATTCAGAACCAATCCTATTAATTCACCTGCATTTAATCAAATCAGCTTTAATAATACACAACCATTTACCGAATTAAAACCAGAAATTCAGGATAACTGGGAATTTGGTGCCGATTTTAGGTTTTTTAATAGTAGGGTTAATTTGAGTGCGACATATTATCAAATCGATAGTAGAGATCAATTTTTACCACTACAGGCGATTCTTGGAACGGTTTGGCAAACATATTATGTTAATGCAGGTCATGTAAGAAATTACGGTGTAGAACTAACATTAGGAGCTGATATTTTTAAGAATGATGATTTTACTTGGAATTCCACTTTTAACTTCACACATAATGACAATGAGATACTTGAATTAACAGATGAGCTTAACGGACAGAGAAATAGTATTGTTGGTGGCGGAGGAGAAGGATATGATACTTATATCGTAAAAGGAGGATCTTTAGGAGATATTTATGTAAATGCATATACCAGAGACGAAAATGGAAATATCGTAGTTTCTGATGATGGAATTCCCGTCAATGCAAATACTACAGAAGGCATGAAATTGGTAGGCAATGCTAACCCAGATTTTATGTTGGGATGGAATAACTCTATGAATTTTAATAACTTTAGTTTAAGCTTTTTGATTGATTCTAGATTTGGCGGAAAATTTGTGTCGCAAACTGAAGCTTATCTTGATGCCTTAGGTGTTACAGAAGCAACTGCAAACGCTAGAGATGCAGGAGGTGTTCAGGTTGATGGTGTTTTAAATGACGGCACACCATATAGTGGCGTTGTTGATGCAAGAGATTATTATACTGGTGTAGGAGGTAGAAACGGAATTAAAGAGCGATATGTTTATGATGCTACCAATATTAGGTTAAGACAATTTACTCTAGGGTACAACTTTAGTTTTGATGAAGATAGTTTTATGAAAAACCTGAATGTTTCTTTAGTAGGAAATAATCTATTCTTCTTCTACAATGATGCGCCAACCGATCCTGATTTTGCAATTAGTACAGGAAATGGAACTCAAGCGGTGACAAATTTTGGTCCTCCGATTACCAGAAACTTTGGTTTAAACCTATCAGCTAACTTCTAATTTAAGATGATGATGAAAAGAATATTTAACACAATATTAGCAGCTACGGCACTTTTTGCTGTAACAAACTGTACCGATGATTTTGAGGAAATTAATACCGATCCTTACGGTATCACAGACGAGTCTGCAGAACAAGACGGTAATAACATTGGAGGTTTTGTAAGAGCTATGCAGGCATATGTTAGGACCATTGATGGAGGCTTACAGGTAGAAGAAAATCTTACAGGGGATGCCTTCTCACAATTTTTGGTACCTCCAACTCCATTTGTTTCTAACAGAAATAATGTGACCTATGCCTTTTCATGGTACGATAGACAGATGAACCTTAAGTACAACAATATTATGTCTTACGTGGGAAGATTTGAGACAAATAACGTACAGGAAAATTATCCGCATTTTTTCGCTTGGGGACTTATCCATAAGGTTTTTGCAATGCATAAAGTTACCGATAACTATGGGCCAATTATGTACAGCCAATATAATACTTCTCCTAGTTTTGTGCCTTATGATAGTCAGGAGCAGGTTTATACACAGTTTTTTGCAGAGTTAGATCAGGCAGTAGCTACTTTAGAAGCTTATGTTGATAATACAGAGTTTATTCAGTTCGATACATCAACGCTAAATGGAGATGTATCGCAATGGATTAGAGCTGCAAATTCTTTAAGATTGCGTTTAGCCATGAGAATAGTAAAAGCTAATCCTACTCTTGCTCAACGGGAGGCAGAAAAAGCTATCTCTAATCAATACGGAGTAATGGAAAGTAATGAAGATAATCTAATGATGTCTTTACAAGGAAATATGCATCCACTTTGGATGTTTAGTAATAGCTGGCAGGATACAAGAATGTCTGCTACCATGGAATCTATTCTTGGTGGGTACGATGATCCACGTTTACCAATTTATTTTCAGCCAGCAACAGATGAAGAAGTAGCTGGAGAATTTAAAGGAATTAGACAGGGTATCGCGATCTCATCTAAAAATACCTACGTAAATTTCTCAGCAATAGGAACAATGTTTGGTTCCGCTACAGATGTTAAGATCATGACCGCTTCAGAAGTTGCTTTCTTAAGAGCAGAAGGTGCTTTAAGAGGTTGGAACATGGGAGGTTCGGCAGAGGATTTTTATGCTCAGGGTGTACAACTTAGTTTTGATGAATTTGATGCTGCAGGAGCTAGTGAATATTTAGCTGATGCTACCAGTACTTTCGCAGACTATACAGATCCTAAAAATCCTGAAAACAGCTTTTCTGGATCTAGTGATGTGACTGTAGCCTGGGACGAAGCTGCTTCGAACGAGCTTAAGTTGGAAAAAATAATCACTCAAAAATGGATTTCTTTATTTCCTAATGGTCAGGAAGCCTGGTCTGAATTTAGAAGAACGGGATACCCGAAATTGATTCCAGTGGTAGTGAATTACAGTGGAGGGTTAATTAGTACAGAGGAATTTGTAAGAAGAACACCATTTCCTACAGTAGAGTATAATACACATAATGAAGGCGTACAAACCGGTGTTGAACTTCTTGGAGGTCCAGACAATGGGGGAACCAGAGTTTGGTGGGATACTGGTGCTGCTAACTTTTAAAATAAAACAAGCTTTTGGATTGTTTCTGTTTAGTTAGGTGAAAACTGGTTGGTGAATAGCCAACCAGTTTTCCTTTTAAAATTTAAAATTGATGAAAAAGTTTTGCCTTGGTTTTTTACTGATTTCAAATTTCCTGAGTGCTCAGGATCTTAAAGATGCGCCTTACAAAAACAGTGAACTTAGCATAAAGGAGAGAGTAGAAAACTTGATTTCTTTAATGACGCTTGAAGAAAAAATTGGTCAGCTAACCACGCCACTTGGTTGGAAAATGTATAATAAAGAAGCAGGAAGTAAGGCGAGCTTAAGTGAACTTTATAAAGAAGAAATCAAAAACAGGCATATTGGTGGTTTATGGGGATTGTTAAGAGCCGATCCCTGGACACAAAAAACTTTAGAAACCGGTTTACATCCAAAAGAAGCAGCAAAGATTACCAATGCAATACAAAAATACGCTATTGAAAATAGTCGTTTAGGAATTCCATTATTATTAGAAGAAGAGGCGATGCATGGGCATATGGCAGTAGGGACTACGGTATTTCCAACTGCGATAGGTCAGGCGAGTACCTGGAATCCCGATTTGATCAAAAAAATGGCTCACGTTATAGCCAGGGAAATTAGGGCACAGGGAAGTAATACGGCTTATGGGCCAATTATCGATATTGCCAGAGAACCCAGATGGTCGCGAGTAGAAGAAACTTTTGGAGAAGATCCTTACCTGATTGCTGAAATGGGAAAGTCTATGGTAACAGGATTCCAGGGGAGCCACGAGAGTCATTTAAAGTCTAATGAGCATGTTGCTGCTACTTTAAAACATTTTGCGGCTTATGGAGTTTCAGAAGGCGGACATAATGGGGCTGCAGTACACATAGGGCAACGTGATCTATTTCAAAATTATATGTATCCGGTAAAAGAAGCCGTGGATAATGGAGTGATGTCGGTAATGACAGCTTATAGCTCGATTGATGGTGTTCCCAGTACGGCTCATAAAAATTTATTGACAAATATTCTTAAGGAGAAATGGGGATTTAAAGGTTTTGTGATTTCAGATTTGGCAAGTATTGAAGGTCTTTTAGGAGATCATCATATTGTAGATACTGAAGAAGATGCCGCAGCTATGGCGATGAATGCCGGTGTAGATGTGGATTTGGGAGGAAATGGTTATGATGATGCCTTGATTGCTGCCGTGAATGCCGGAAAAGTTGCTGAAGAACGAATCGATGAAGCCGTAAGACGAATTCTTACTGTGAAATTCAAATTAGGGCTTTTTGAAAATCCTTATGCCAATGAAAAACAGGCTGAAAAAATTGTTAGAAATTCAGAACATATAGAGCTGGCTAGAGAAGTTGCTCGCCAATCAATTACAATGCTTAAGAATGAAGACAATATACTTCCATTAAATAAAGAATTACATAACATTGCGGTAATTGGGTCTAATGCAGATATGCAATATAATCAGTTAGGAGATTACACCGCTCCGCAGTCCGAAGAAAATATAATCACCGTGCTAGAAGGTATTCAGCATAAAATGACGAATGCCAATATCGAATACGTAAAAGGAACTGCCGTTCGCGACACTACTCAAACTAATATTCCGGCTGCAGTAGAAGCTGCAAAAAATGCAGAGGTGGCTATTGTGGTTTTAGGAGGTTCGAGCGCAAGAGATTTTAAAACCGAATATTTAGAAACAGGAGCGGCTACCATTTCCTCCAAAGAAGATCAGGTGTTAAGTGATATGGAAAGCGGCGAAGGATATGATCGTTCTACCCTTAACTTAATGGGGAAACAGTTAGAGTTGCTTCAGGCAGTTGTAGCAACTGGTACGCCAACCGTTTTAGTTTTGATAAAAGGTCGCCCATTATTACTTAACTGGCCAGCAGAAAATGTTCCTGTAATTTTGGACGCCTGGTATCCAGGTCAGGAAGGAGGTAGTGCTATTGCCGATGTAATTTTCGGTGATTTTAACCCGGCAGGCAGATTACCCGTTTCAGTACCAAAGTCTTTAGGACAAATTCCGGTGTATTATAATTACTGGTTTCCAAATAGAAGAGATTATGTAGAGACCGATGCTAAACCATTATATCCATTTGGGTATGGTTTAAGCTATTCAGAATTTAAGTATTCAGATTTAAAAGTGGCAACTTCCGGGAAAGGGAGAAATACTAAAATAGAAATCAGTTTAAAAGTATCTAATACAAGTAAAGTCGATGGTGATGAAGTCATTCAGCTTTACATTCTTGATATGGTGAGTACTGTACTTAGCCCGGTAAAACAGCTACGTGCATTTGAACGTGTTTCTATAAAAGCAGGAGAAACAAAAACTGTTCAATTCGAATTACTTCCGAAGGAATTATCACTATTTGATACTGAAATGAAGCAAAAAGTGGAGGCAGGAGAATTTAAGTTGATGATCGGTGCTTCGTCTGAAGATATTCGACTGGAAACTACTTTTAAAATTCCGGAAACAATTATACTTTCTAAATAAAAAATAAACTCACGAATGTCGAAATTCAATACCTTAAAATCATTTTTAGTACTGGTAGTTCTTGTTAGTGTACAGACGCTGCAAGGGCAAAAACAGGAAGAGGACGAGCACGGTGTACATGGTCGCTCTGAAGAATATATTGCTCCCTCAGATCCGAAGGTTCTGGGGAAATTGGATAAATGGGGCGATCAAAAATTCGGAATGCTAATCCACTGGGGCGTTTACGCTGTGCCAGGAATTATGGAGAGCTGGAACTTATGCTCTGAAGATTGGATAGAGCGTGATAGCACCATTGCCTATAATGATTATAAGAAATGGTACTGGAATTTAGATAAAATCTTTAATCCGGTAAATTTTGATCCTGATAGTTGGGCTGATGCTGCAGAAGCAGCCGGAATGAAGTATGTAGTTTTTACGACCAAGCATCACGATGGATTTAATATGTTTGATACCCAGCAAACTGATTATAAGATCACTAATGGTCCTTTCCAAAATCATCCAAAGGCAAATGTGGCAAAATATGTTTTTGAAGCCTTTAGAAAAAAAGATTTTATGATTGGAGCTTACTATTCTAAACCCGATTGGCATTCGCAATATTTCTGGTGGGATAAATACGCTACTCCTAATAGAAACGCAAATTATGATATCGAGAAATACGATTGGCGTTGGAACAAGTTTAAAGAATTTACTTATAACCAGATAGAAGAGTTAATGACGGATTATGGTAGTGTAGATATTCTTTGGTTGGACGGCGGTTGGGTGCGACCAAAAGAAACCGTAAACGATGAAGTTAGAGCCTGGGGAGCACCAATTCCGGATTTTAGTCAGGAGATCGATATGCCTAAAATAGCCGCAATGGCAAGAGAGAAGCAACCAGGGATTATTTTTGCAGACCGTACAGTTCATGGGCCTTATGAGAATTACCAAACACCAGAGCGTAAGATTCCTGAAACCAAATTAGATAATCCATGGGAAAGTTGTTTGCCATTAGGTAACAACTGGGGCTATGTACCTAA
Organism: Zunongwangia sp. L-65; assembly: GCF_056859415.1. Taxonomy (NCBI): domain Bacteria; kingdom Pseudomonadati; phylum Bacteroidota; class Flavobacteriia; order Flavobacteriales; family Flavobacteriaceae; genus Zunongwangia; species Zunongwangia sp. L-65. The sequence continues at coordinate 84,169 of NZ_JBSXOK010000055.1, read as the reverse complement.
CGATCCTTTTAAATCATCTACCAAAGTTATCCAAAATCTTGTAGAAGTGGTAGCTAAGGGCGGAAATATGCTTCTGGGGGTAGGCCCCCAACCAGACGGTACTTTACCACTGGAAGTAGTAGCAAAATTAGAAGAAATAGGTGTGTGGCTGAATAAAAATGGAGAAGCAATCTATGATACGTATGCCATTGATGATTACCAGGACGGGAACATTTATTTTACTCAAAATGCTAAGAAAACTTTTGCTATAGCAATGTTTGAAGATGGAGAATCTCTACCAAAAACTATAAGTTTTAGTAAAAATTTACCTTCAGAAAACGCTAAAATCAAGTTACTGGAAACCGGAAAGAAAGTTGATTTTAAACTTAAAGATGGGAAAGTAGAAATTAGCCTTCCGAAGGAAATTCGTTCGAGAAAAAATAGTTCAGGAATTGCATTTTCAATAGAAAATTAATAAAGATATGATTAAAAATCTAAATAAAACTATTGCAACTATTGGTGTGGCCAGTCTTTTATTTGCCTGCCAGGAAAAACAGGAAGTAAAAGAACCACAGGCTATTGGTCCAACGCCAAGTAAAGAACAACTGGCTTGGCATGATATGGAAATGAATGCATTTATTCATTTTACAACCAATACGTTTACCGGTAAGGAATGGGGATATGGAGACGAATCTCCTGAAATTTTCAATCCAACAGACCTTGATGTAGATCAATGGATGGAGACATTGCAAAAAGCAGGTTTTAAAGGAGTGATCTTAACGGCAAAGCATCATGATGGTTTCGCGCTTTTCCCTTCAGATTATACCGAACATGATATCGCAAATTCACCGTATAAAGATGGTAAGGGAGATTTAGTAAAGGAGGTTGCAGAATCGGCTAGAGCGCATGGTCTAAAATTCGGTATTTATCTCTCTCCATGGGATCGTAATCGTGAGGATTATGGTGAGCCATCCTATGTAGAATATTACCGCAATCAATTAAAAGAAGTGTTTACAAACTACGGTGATATCTTCGAGATGTGGTTTGACGGCGCCAATGGTGGTGATGGATATTATGGCGGCGCTAATGAGGAACGTAGGATCGATAAACAAAATTATTACGACTGGCCAACAACTTTGGCAATGGTGGAAGAAATGCAGCCTACAGTATTATTTTTTAGTGATGCCGGTCCAGATTTGCGTTGGGTAGGTAACGAAGATGGGGTAGGAGGAACAACAAACTGGAATACCATAACTCCAGATACCCTTTATGCCGGGAAACCAGGGATTGGGGATATTTTGCAAACAGGCTCTGAAGATGGTACAGATTGGATTCCAGCTGAGGTGAATACTTCCATCCGCCCGGGTTGGTTTTATCATAAGGAAGAAGATTCTTTAGTTAAGTCGCCAGAAGAGTTATTTACGACGTATCTGCAATCCGTAGGAAGAGGTTCTACTTTGTTGCTTAATATTCCGCCAGATCAGAGAGGGCAGTTTCATGAAAATGATGTGGCTTCTTTGTTAGGGATGCGAAAAATTATTGATAGTGTTTTTGCTGAAAATTTAACCAAAAATGCAAAAATTTCGGCAAGTAATTATAGAGGGAAGTCAGAAGCTTACGCTCCGTCCAATTTAATTGATGACAATGCCGATACCTATTGGGTGACCGATGAGGGAATAATCGACTCTTCCGTAGAGATTATGTTTGATTCTGCTAAAACGGTTAATTTTGTACTATTACAGGAAAATATAGCATTAGGACAACGCGTAGAAAAGTTTCATATTGCAGCAATGATCGATGGTGAATGGGAGCAAGTTGCTGAAGGCACTACGATTGGTTACAAAAGAATACTTGAAATTCCTTCCGTAGAAACGACAGCGATTAAAATTGAGTTTGAGGCAGCAAAAGCTACCCCTGTAATTAGTAATCTTGAAATTTATTAAGGTCGATGCGATTTTTAGCAAAACTCATTCTTCTTTTTTGCCTTGCCGTTAATACGACGCAGGCGCAAGATGAGGTTTTTAAAATTGAAGATGGTAATTTTAAGTATAAAGGAGAGCCCATACACATTTATGCAGGAGAAATGCATTATGCTAGAATTCCAAAGGCTTATTGGCGGCATCGCCTGCAAATGATAAAAGCTTTAGGTTTAAATGCTGTGAATACTTATGTTTTTTGGAATTACCATAATACAGCACCGGGAAAATGGGATTGGACCTCAGGAAATAAAAATCTGCCGGAGTTTATAAAAATGGCTAAAGAAGAAGGCCTGTTCGTAATTCTTCGCCCCGGACCTTATGCGTGTGCCGAATGGGAATTTGGAGGTTATCCGTGGTGGCTTCAAAAGAACCCGGATCTTAAAATTCGTCAAAATAACCCGGCTTTTTTGGATTCCTGTCGTACATATATTAACGAGTTTGCTACTCAGGTCAAACCATTTCAGGCTAGTAATGGAGGAAATGTAATTATGGTACAGGCTGAAAATGAATTTGGGTCTTTTGTGGCACAACGAGAAGATATTTCTACTGAAGACCATAAAGCCTACAAACAAAAAATCTTTGACATGCTCAAAGATTCTGGTTTGGACGGTCCGTTTTTCACCTCAGATGGAACATGGTTGTTTAAGGGAGGAGCGATAGACGGGGTATTACCCACCGCAAACGGAGAGAATAATGTTGCCAACCTTAAAAAAGCGGTAAATGAATATCACAACGGAGAAGGTCCTTATATGGTTGCTGAGTTCTATCCTGGATGGCTGGATCACTGGGCAGAACCGTTTAATAAGATTAGTGCCGAAGCAATTGCCAAGCAAACGGAAGTATATCTTAAGAACGATGTAGATTTTAACTTTTATATGGTGCATGGCGGAACCAATTTTGGGTTTACCAGTGGCGCCAATTATAACGACGATCATGATATACAACCTGATATCACCAGTTATGATTATGATGCACCAATTTCTGAAGCCGGATGGGCAACGCCAAAATATAGGGCAATTAGAAAATTGATGAAGGAATATGTGGCATATGATATTCCTGAAATTCCAAAACAAATTCCGGTGATATCCATTCCAGAAATTAAACTAAATAAAAAGCAAAGTGCACTCGATGTTATCAAAGCATCGAAACCTGTTATAGCTGATGCGCCGATGAGTTTTGAAGCACTTGATCAGGGCTATGGTTATGTGTTGTATCGTAAAAAATTTACACAGCCCATTACCGGGAAGTTGCAAATTCCCGGGTTGCGGGATTATGCCACAATCTATGTGAACGGTAAATATGTAGGGAAACTAAACCGTATGTATAATGAATACGAAATGGATATTAAAATTCCTTTTAACGGAACTTTAGAAATCCTGGTTGAGAACATGGGGCGTATTAATTATGGAGCAAAAATGACCAAAAATAAAAAGGGAATTATTAAAGCGGTAAGTATTAACGATTACGAGATTTCTGGTGGTTGGGAGATGTACAAAGCTCCATTTGATAGTGCGCCAGCGTTAAGCAATGAGCAGGAAATCAAAAATGGGTTACCGGTATTGTATTCAGGCAATTTTGATCTAGAAGAAATAGGAGATACATTTTTGGATATGCAAAAGTGGGGTAAAGGAATAGTTTTCGTAAATGGTCATCATCTTGGTCGTTATTGGAAAGTTGGTCCGCAGCAAACACTTTATTTGCCGGGATGCTGGTTAAAAGAGAAAGGAAATACGATTACAATTTTAGAGCAGCTAAATGAAGACCCAAAATCGACAATTTCAGGTTTAGAGAAACCGATTTTGGACAGCTTGTCTCAATAAGTCTTCATGTAAGTTCACTTAAAGTGAATAGTTTGTTTGACAGTGGAAGGAGGACCGCCATCCTCCTTCCTTTTTTTTAAAATGGAGTTTAAGATATGCCTGCTTTTTTTTAAAAAAAAGCTTAGATAAAAATTGAATTTTAAGTAAGTGTAAGTTTGTTTCAATTGTTAGGGAAGAGGAGTAGTTTACCTCTTCCTTTTTTTTACTCGATGATCGAGATGAAATACTGCGTTCCTGTCCTGCTATCGGGATGCCTCGAAATAAAAAATAATGTTATAATAATACCCCATTGTTCTGGGGAAGTTTACTTTTTCTGAATTATGAAAGCGAGATTTGTTGTTTTAGTCGTATTTTTTAGTCTAAAGATAAGTGCGCAGCAAAACGTGAAATTTAAAGTTTTGGATTCTGGTTTTATTTATACGAAAGCTAGTTTTCCTTCTGCTCATGCATCAACTATTGAAGAGTTGGAAAACGGTGATATAATCGCTGCCTGGTTTGGCGGAACGCACGAAAGACATCCCGATGTTAGCATTTATACCAGTATAAAAACAGTATCCGGCTGGTCCTCTCCTAAAAAAGTAGCGACTGGCTATCAAAGCGATACACTAAGTTATCCTACCTGGAATCCCGTGTTGTTTAAAACAAATAATAAACTATTTTTATTCTATAAAATAGGCCCTTCTCCTTCAACCTGGTGGGGTGCTTATAAAATTTCAACAGATCACGGGAAAACCTGGAGTGAGAAAAAAATGCTTCCTGAAGATATTCTTGGATCTATAAAAAATAAGCCAATTCAGCTTAAAAATGGCCGAATTGTAAGTCCGTCCAGCGAAGAACTTCAGGATGGTGAAATTTGGAAGGCACATATGGAAATTTCAGATGATTACGGTAAAACCTGGAGAAAAGTTCCGGTCAACGAGAATTCAGCATATAAAGTTATTCAGCCTAGTATCGTTCAGCTTCAAAACGGAAATTTAAAAGCTTTTTTCAGAAGCGATCAGGATGCAGTTTTAGAAAGCACCAGTATAGATAATGGAGAAACCTGGAGTGATTTCAGTAAATCTGAATTGGCAAACCCCAATTCGGGTATCGATGCTGTAAGTCTTATAAACGGCGGATTCCTGATGGTTTATAATCCTATGGCAAGTGGTGATAATTGGTGGGAAGGTAGAAGTAAGCTTTATCTTGCCTATTCAAAAGACGGTGAAAATTGGCAGGATATATTAAAATTAGAAAATCAAGAAAAAGGAGAATACAGCTACCCTGCCATAATTCAGACGGAAAATGGTGAAATTTATATCACCTATACCTATGACAGGGAAAAGATCAAATATTTTAGATTGAAGCGTGCTAGTTAACTATTTAAAGATTTTCGGGATGGTATAAGGATCAAAGTCCCAGATGAATGGTAAAGCAAAATAAATGATCAGGCTGATGATTAAAATAGATAAGATATTTAACCAAAAGCCTGTTTTCATCATATCGACAATTTTTAAGTAGCCAGATCCAAATACCACCGCATTAGGCGGTGTGGCAACAGGGAGCATAAAAGCGCAGCTGGCAGCTAAAGTAGCGGCAACCATTAAAAAATAAGGATGCAGGTGTAGTGCTAGCGCCATGGGTGCCAGAATGGGTAATAGCATGGCGGTTGTCGCGAGGTTAGAAGTCACTTCAGTCAAAAAGTTTACAGATGCTACTAAGATCAGGATGAGTAAAAATAACGGTAAATTTTCAAGATTTACCAGTTGCTCGCCAATCCAGTTTGCTAATCCCGTATCGCTAAAAGCCTTTGCTAGTGCCATCCCGCCGCCAAAAAGCAATATAATTCCCCATGGAATTTTTACAGCTTCTTCCCAAGTTAACAGCTGTTTTTGTTTCTCTTTGTTTTTTCCAGACGGAATTAAGAATAATAATATGCCTGCCGTCATGGCAATAATTGTATCATCTATATTCGGTAAAAATTTTTCGAGAAAAAATGAACGGGTAATCCAACACACTGCAGTAAATACAAAAACGACAAGAATACGTTTTTCCTGTGTGCTTATTTTACCTAATTCGGTAAGTAATCTTTTAATTTCGGTTTTTCCACCGGGAAATTCCTTTTGTTTAAACGTAAAGGCGATGCTGGTAATATATTTCCAGCAAAAAAATAAAAGCAGAATGGAGATGGGCATTCCCAAAAGCGCCCATTTAACAAAGCTAATTTCAATTCCATATAATTCTTCTACGATCCCAGCGAAAACAAGGTTTGGAGGTGTGCCGATTAAGGTTCCAATTCCTCCAATAGAAGCACTGTAAGCGATAGCTAACATGAGTGCTTTCCCAAAGGTCTTATTTTCGTTTTCACTGGTTTGGGGATTGTCTTTTAGCTGAGAAATTATCGCGGTGCCAATTGGTAACATCATTACAGAGGTTGCGGTATTCGAGATCCACATCGATAAAAATGCGGTAGCCACCATAAATCCAAGAATGATAAACTTGATGTTAGTACCAATTAAATTGATGATGTTTAGGGCAATTCGGCGGTGTAAATTCCATTTTTCAATAGCTACAGCGATAAAAAAACCACCCATGTATAAAAATACATATTTATGGCCGTAAGAAGCAGTAGTGAGTCCAATTTCTAAAGCTCCGCTTAAGGGAAAAAGCACTATAGGTAGTAATGCAGTTGCAGCAATAGGGATAATTTCAGTAACCCACCAAATGGCCATCCAAATCGTTATGGCTAATACATGAAAAGCTTCAGGCGTCATTCCTTCGGGTGGCTGCAAAAATTGAAATATTGCAAAAATTAATGGACCGGCAATTAAAATTATGCGTTTAAGACTACTGTTCATTTTTGATTTATTATCGGTGGGAAGATAAATATTTTCTGAACAAGACGATAATCCTATTTATTACTATTAAATTAGTTTCATTACTAAAAAAATAGTTTAAAAATTGCATGGTTAGATTTAATATTAGATATTGTGATAGAAATCAATCAACTATGCTTATGAATAATAAAATTATCGTTGCTTTAAGTTTTTTAGTCTTCAATTTTTTTGAGGTTCAGGCTCAAGATGACCTAAATTACCGGGTGACCTACACGCTTACTTTTAAACTGGATTCTACCGATCTGGAGTCCAGTAAATCAGAAACTATGTGGCTTTTTGCTAATAATGAATCATCTCTGTTTTTAAGTAAAGGAGCAGCTTTAAAAGACTCTATGTCTGTTAACGTAAACCTTGCCGATATTGGATCTGAACGATGGAAAAGTAAAACGGAGGCCGCGAAGACCGAATTTAATTATCGTGTGTTTAAAGATAAATCAGATAATAAAGTGGGGTACGGAATTAAGCTGATAAGTGATAAACTATATTATTCGCAGCCTATGGATCAATTAAATTGGGAGATACAAGCTGAGACCAAGGAAATCTCAGGGTATCAGGCACAAAAAGCAACTATAAGTTTTGCAGGGCGTGATTATACGGCGTGGTTCACTCCGGAAATTCCGCTTACAGATGGACCCTATAAATTTTCAGGATTACCCGGATTAATTTTGGAGTTACAGGATAGCGATGCTGAATATGTCTTTGAATTTAACGGTTTCGAAGAATTATCTACTCCTTTAGCGTATAAAATTTTTCCAGAGGAATATAAGGAAATTAAAAAGAAGGAACTTATGGATTTAGTCGCAACCTATGAAAGTGACCCCATTAGTTATATCAATAATTATGTAGGTGAAGGTGGTAAAGTTATACGGATAGGTTTAGAAGGTGATGATAAAAAGAATTACCTCAAAAAACATAGAGAGCGATTAGCAAAAAAGAATAACCCCATAGAACTAGACTAGATTTTATTTTAAGAATATGTAATACTATTGTCTTAAATTATTAAGAATCGTTTAGCACTTCGAGACTGTTGTTTGTCGAAAAAAATTTGTACGCTGGTATTTATTACAGATTTTCAATGTTTAATATTGTCAATCTTATGCGCAAAAAGTACATTCTCGTCTATTTTTTATTAGGTTTTATTCAATTTACAGGATTTTCTCAGCAAAATTATGAGCTTAATTCGGGTTGGAAAACAATTTCTATGGAAGAAGTAGCAGCCAGGGGAGAAGAGATCTCCAATACATCTTTTGCTGTAGATAATTGGAAAGATGCTACTGTACCCGGTACAATCCTAACCACGCAACTTAATAATGGTGAAATTCCCGATCCATTTTTTGGGATGAACAACGAAGAAATTCCGGATATCTATGATGTAGGCCGCGATTTTTATACCTATTGGTTTGTAAAGGATTTCGAAGAGAAAGCAAAGAAAGGCGAGCAGGTCTGGTTAAATTTCCGTGGGATAAATTATAGCGTCGATATTTTTCTAAACGGAAAGAAAGTCAACAAGGAAGAATACAAAGGAATGTTTCTTCGGAAGCGTTTTAATATCACAAAATTTCTTGCTAAAAATAGCCAAAATCGCCTTGCAGTGATCGTTTACCCAGCACCGCATGTTGGCAATCCAAATGGTGGCCAGGGTGGTGATGGAACTATCGCACGTGGTGTTGCTCATCAATACGTTGCCGGTTGGGATTGGATTCAGCCAATTCGTGATCGTAATACCGGAATTTGGGATAAAGTAATTATCGAAAAAACAGGTGCGGTAAATCTTAAAAATCCGCATGTGGTGACCAAAGTACCTGAAAAACGACTTCCGGGAGAAAAGCAGAAGCCAGCTAAAATTGCTTTTACTGCCGAAGTTGAAAATCCCACTTCAAAAACGGTTGAAGGAACACTGTCTTTTAAAATTGCAGATCAAATTATCGAAAAGGAAGTAAGCCTGGCGGCGAATACAGAAATGCTGGTAGCACTTCCAGAATTCGAAATTGAAGATCCAAAACTTTGGTGGCCTTCAGGTTATGGCGCACAAAACTTATATGATGCCGAAGTTGAATTCAGTATAAAAAATAAAACTTCAGATAAAGAAAAGCTAAAAGTGGGAATCCGCGAAATCCAAACCGAGTGGAATTCGCATACACGCAGTAAACAGATATTTGTTAACGGGCAGCCTATTTTTATAAAGGGAGGAAACTGGATCATCTCAGATGCGATGCTTCGTTTCACTAAAGAGCGTTATGATGCCGAGATTCGTTTTCATAGGGATATGAATCTAAACCTTATTAGGATTTGGGGAGGAGCATTACCAGAGCGACCAGAATTTTATGAAGCCTGTGATAAATATGGGATGCTAGTGATTCAGGATTTTTGGATGTCTGGTGATTGTAATGGTAGATGGTTAGATCCCAAGAAAAAAGACGATCAGTGGACGCGCAGGCAATACCCAGATGATCACGAGTTGTTTATCGAATCTGCAGCAGATGCGGTAAAATTAATGCGAAATCACGCATCCTTGGCAATTTGGTGTGGTGGTAACGAGATTACGCCACCGCAGGATATTTTGTTTGCCATTAAAGATTCGATCTTGCCAGAGTTAGATGGAACACGCTGGTTTATCGATTACTCCAATTCAGATGAGATGTCTTATAATTTCAAAGGAGGGAACGGTGATGGTCCGTATGGCATTCAGAATATTTCGACTTTTTGGGAAGAGCGTACCTGGCCTTTTAATTCTGAAGTTGGTTCTGTAGGTACTGGGGATGAAGTTAGTTTGAAGCGTTTTCTGCCCAAGGAAAATTATACTGTTCCCGTAGAATATGATGGGACTGAAGCCGTAAAAGACCCGGTTTGGACCTATCATAAATATATCGATTATGGAAACTCTTTAGAACCTTATGGAACGCCAGAAGATATGGCTGATTTTGCTGAAAAGGCGCAGCTGGTAAATTACAATCAGTATCGTGCATTAATAGAAGGTTTTAGTGCACATATGTGGGATTGGTATACAGGTTCGATCATCTGGAAAACTCAGAATCCCTGGACGGCACTTCGCGGACAGATGTATGATTACTACCTAGATCCTAATGCCTGTTTATTTGGACTTAGAGAAGGAAGCAAGCCATTGCATATCATGTATAATCCTGTTAGTAGCGATGTTTATATGGTAAATAATGGTTTTAAAGCCGAATATGATTTAATGTTAGGCATTAAACTGTACGATATGGAAGGAAATGAAAAGCCGGTAACCCAGGTCTTTTCTTATATAGAAGGCTCTAGTGCTAAAAAAATATTGTCGCTAAAAAAGCAAATCGATACGCTAGCTGCGGAAAAGGGTTTGTTTTTAAAATTAGATATCAGAAACAAGGATCAGGAAGTTTTAGATGAAAATTTCTATTGGATTCCGGACAGTTCGGGAACGTATTCTGGTTTACAGAATTTAGCCAAAACCAAGGTTGAAGCCGAAATTGAAAAAGTCGCTGAGAATAAATTTATGCTGAAAATCACTAATCCTGAAAATAATACAGTTTCTTTCTTTAACCGAATCTCTTTAGAAAATTCGGAAACGGGCGAACGCATCTTACCAACTTTCTACGACGATAACTATTTCTCCATAGTTCCTGGAGCAACCCGGGAGATCATTTTGGAAGCGGCAGGAAATGAAGTGAACGATCTTCAAATTTCCATAGAAGGCTGGAATACAGATCGAATGCTAATTCCGGTAAATTAACTTATTTTTCTAGTTTTATTACTAAAAAACTAGTTGATTTATTGTTTCTTAAGTTTTTTTAAGGCATCTTAGATAAAATTTCTTTTATGAAATCTATCCTGATGCCTTTTTTCCTGTGTTTTTCTGTGATATTCTATGCCCAGAAAACCGATATTCAATATTCCTATAAAGCGACTTATAATCTCGAATATCAGGAAGATTCTACCGATCAAAATTCAATAAAATCAGAGACTGTTGTACTTTATTTAGGAGAAGGCGTGTCTCGATATTCCAGTTTGGGTAAGGCAGTTAAAGATTCTTTAACCGAAACTTTAGATCCTTCAAATAAAAGTATGGCTGAGTTTTATCGAATTAGAAGTATAACTCCAGAAACCGATTTTCACTATAAGATCTTCAAAAATCATAATGATAACGAACTTATTTTAGCCGAAAAAGTTTTTAAGGATAAACTGAAATATAAACAGACTTTAAATCTCATGAACTGGGAAATAGAGCAGGAAACTAAAGAAGTTTTAGGATATAAAGTTCAAAAAGCTTCAGGCTCTTTTGCCGGCAGAGAATATGAAGCCTGGTTCTCGCCAGAGCTTCCATTTTCAGATGGGCCATACAAATTTGCTGGTTTGCCTGGACTTATTTTGGAGATTTCAGATCTTCAGGATCACTATCACTTTACTTTCTCAGCATTTCAGGAATTAGAAAAATTAGTATCTAAAACATTGAATTTGGACGATTATAAAGAAGTTTCTCAGCAAGATCTCGATCAGGTTCGTAATGATTATAAAAGAGATCCACTTACTGCAATGAATAATGCTGGCATCACTATAGAATGGAATGATGAAGCTAAAGCTAAGAGAGAGTTGAGTGAAGCGCATAAAAATCGTAACAATCCAATTGAACTTCAATCAAAATAAATTTTTTAATCGAAAATCATTATGAAATTCAAAATAGGTCTAATATTGCTTTTCTTTTCATTTAAGATTTTAGCACAGCAACAATCCCAGGCAAAGTTCAATTATAAAGCGACCTATCAACTAGAGTATCAGGAAGATTCTACTGATGAAAATTCTTTAAAGTCTGAAGTCAGTGTCCTTTATTTAGGTGATAGGCGATCAAGATATTCCAGCTTAGGCCAGGCGATGAAAGATTCTTTAGAAAATAAGCCCAATCCTGAAGTTGTAAGGATGGACCAGTATAATCAAATGACCGATTTTAAATACACGATCTTTAAAGATTACCAGAATAGAGAACTTGTTTTAGCTGAAAAGATTTTTCAATACAGTTTTAAGTATAAGCAGGATTTAAACCAGATTGATTGGGAAATTCAGTCAGAAACTAAAGAAATATTGGGCTTTAAGGTTCAAAAAGCTACAGGTGCTTTTGCCGGTAGAGATTACATCGCCTGGTTCGCGCCAGAGCTACCATTCTCTGATGGCCCTTATAAGTTTAGTGGTTTGCCAGGACTTATTTTAGAAATTTCAGATTTACAAAATCAATATCATTTTAGCTTAACAATTTTTCAGGAATTAGATAAACCAGTAAGTAGAATATTGAATTTGGATGATTATAAAGTAGTTTCTCAAAAAGAACTCGACCAGGTTCGTAACGATTATAATCGTGATCCTATTGGAGCAATGCAGAAGGCAGGAATTAGATTTGGTTGGAGCGAAGAAGATGAAGCTAAACAAAGAAAGGAGCTAACCAAAAAGTATAAAAGACGAAATAATCCTATTGAGCTCCAGTAATACCATTTTCATCAATCAAAACTCATCATGAAACTAAAACTATTATTCATATTAATATTTTTCTCTTTTAGGATCTCAGCGCAGGGAACTATAAAGGAAAAATTCGATTATGAAGTAATATATAAGCTGTCTTTTAAATTAGATTCTACTCTTGTTAAACCAGAAAGTGAATATATGATGCTTTATATGGGGAAAGACTATTCGTATTATATAAGTAGAGCTCAAAACTTTGCAGATGAAATAAAAGTAAAGGGAAACTCTGGTAGTACATCCAAAAATGCCTTGACTAATTTTCATTATCAAATTTTAAAAGAAATAAAAAGCGATAGGTTGTTTTATATTCATCAAATTGCTTCAGATCGATTTTATTTTGGAAAGGATAAGAATATCTTCAATTGGCAAATAGAAACTGAGACCAAAGAAATAAAGGGGTATAAAGTCCAAAAAGCCATTACAAACTTTGCTGGGAGAGATTATGTGGCCTGGTTTACTCCAGATGTTCCAATTTCAGACGGGCCTTATAAATTTAATGGCTTGCCGGGATTAATTCTAGAGATTTCTGACGTAGAAAATGAATGGAATTTTGAGTTTGTCGGTTTAAAAAAACTATCGCCAAAACAGGATTTTAAACTCAAATTTAATCAGCTTATAAAAACAAGTCCGGCAGAGTTAAAAGCAACTAATCTTCGTTACCGTAAGGATCCTTTTACTTATGTAAATAATCCAAACATTACTATTTCGCCAGAAGTTCACCAAAAATACATCGAATCTTTTGCTGAAATGCTGGAGAAAGAAAATAACCCTATAGAGCTGGAATAGTATGAAAAAAATACTCTTTACAATACTATCAATATTCGTTGTTTTTGCAGGTTATTCTCAGACTGAAATTACCGGACAGGTTTTCGATGATAATAATGAAAAACTTAGTGGTGCAACGGTAATGATCAGTAAAGATTCGGTTTCTTCGATCCTGGCTTATGGAATTTCAGACTCCGATGGTAAATTTAAGATAGCTGTGAAAAGTGATAGTGAATCCTTGTCTTTAAAAGTTTCTTACATTGGTTTTGCTACGTTCGAAAAAACTATTCAGAATAAAGCGCAGCAATTAGAAGTGCAACTTTTGCCTTCTTCAGAAGCCTTGAAAGAAGTCATTGTGAAATCTGAAATTTTACAGCAACGTGGCGATACGCTCAGTTTTTCGGTAGACGCTTTTAAAGATAAAAACGACCGGGTGATTGCTGATATTTTAAAGAAGTTACCGGGAATCGATATTCGACCAAATGGTCAAATCTATTATAAAGATGAGCCAATCCAGAAGTATTATATCGAAGGTTTGGATTTATTAGAAGGGCGCTATAATTTGGCCAATAATAATCTTTCGGCTGATGCAGTTTCTAAAGTCGAGATCTTGGAAAATCATCAGCCTGTAAAAGTTTTGGATAGTCTTGAGTTTTCAGAGCGCGCTTCGATAAATATAAAGCTTAAAAAGGATATTACTGTTAGCGGAACGGCCACCGCCGGGATGGGTGCTGCGCCTTTGCTGTGGCAAACAAAGGTGACGCCAATGATCTTTACTAAAAAGCGACAGGCGATCGTCACCTACCAAAGTAATAATACCGGAAGCGATGTATCTGGCGAGATTCGTAATTTTTCGATCAATTTTTTTGGAGATGAATATAATATCGATAAAACAGATTGGCTGTCAATTCAAAATGTCTCACCACCCCCATTTTCGGCAGAACGCTGGTTGGATAATAACGTACATTTAGGTTCGGCAAACATTTTGCAACGAGTTAAAGAAGATATAGATTTAAAACTAAATATTTCTTATCTGAATGATTATCAGCAGCAGGATGGAAGTACACAAACACGTTATTTTACACCTACAGATACCATTGATGTAATCGAAAATACCAGTAATAATATTTTTGTAAGCCAGTTAGAAGGACAACTTACCTTAGAGAATAATACCGATAAAAATTACCTGAAAGATCAATTAGAGTTTAACGGTTCCTGGAATACAAATCGTGGTTTGATAGATCGCCCCGATGCAAAAATCAAACAAAGGCTGGACAATCCTTTTTTCGGAATAAAAAACGATTTGCGCCTGCTTAGAACTATTGGAAAACAATTGATCACTTTTAATTCTAATATCGGTTTTACAGAGACTAATCAGGATCTACTGGTGCAACCAGGACAATTTGAAGCTATCTTTAATAATGGTGATCCTTATGGTGAAATTCAGCAACAGGTTTCTTCAAGGAAGATGTATGCTGATAATTCGGCTGGGTTTACCAAGGCCCTTGGCAAATTTACCATATCACCCAAATTTGGGTTTTCGATCCAAGATCAGCAATTAGATACCGATATTTTTTTGGAAGATGGGGAAGAGGTTTTAGATGCTGATTTTAAGAACAGAACCGAATTTGTAGAATCTTCGGTCTATTTTAAAAATTCTTTCAGGTTTAAAAGTAAGGATGAGACCTGGAATTTAAATTTAAGTACGCCGTTTCAATTTAAAAGTTTTCAGCTTAAAGACCGAAATTTTGAAGAAAAAAGAAGTTTAGATCGATTGGTTTTTGAGCCTAGATTTTCTGTGAATAAAAAGCTTTCAGCCTTTTGGGATGCTAATGCTTCAGCAGGATTAAGTTATGATTTTGGAGAACTTCAGCAGTTATATTATGGATTCTTATTGAATAATTATCGAAATTTAAATCGGTACAACGCGCCAATTTCTGAAGAAACACGACAATATTATAGCGGCGGGATAGCTTATCGAAATCCCTTAAAGCAACTGTTTTTAAATACGTCTTATTCCTATAGTTATTCTGAAAATAACTTGTTGTACAGTTCTAATATTGGTGAAAATGGAACAAGGATTTTAGAAGCGGTGGTGCAAGATAATAGCTTCGATAATCATAGCTTTAAAGCTGGCGGTAGTAAATATTTTAGAAAATTAAAAACAACATTTAAATTGAACGCCTCCTATAACTTATCAAAACGCCAGCAACTTTTAAACAATACGTTGGCTGAGGTGAATACACAGAGTTTTAATCTGAGAGGGAGCATCGATGCAGAAGTTTCCAGTTGGTTAATTGCGAATTACTCGGGAAATTTTTCGACTTATACTTCGGGTTTTGGAGAGCGTGATTTTCAGCAAATCGAAACGCAGCAACATACCATAGATCTTTATTTTTATCCTAAGGGTAATCAGTATTTAAGTGTAAGTAGTGAATATTATGGCAATTCTTTATCTGAAAATGGAGATAATTATTTTGTGAACCTGAGCTATCAGTTTACTTTTGAGAAGCCAAAAATGGATTTAAACATTAGTTGGCGAAATATCCTGAATACCGATCAATTTATCAACGCCAGTAACAATCAATATTATTACATACAAAGTAGTTATCGATTACGGCCATCACAAGTTTTAGCAACTTTAAAATTTACCTTTTAGAGAATCATTTATACGTGTGTCTATTAAACCAGCGTTACATCCAGATAATTACTTCCAGGCTTTAAGGTAAGGTAGATAAATATTCCATAATGCCCTAAAACAAGTTCGTGATGACTATAATTTACGCTGAATCTTTAGCGATCAACTTACACAATGATTAATTTTCTTAGGTTTACACTAAATTATATCCTTTAAAAATGATCAGTTTCATAAAAGAAGCCTGTGTAGAATCTCTAGATGAAGCTTTAAAAGCTGAAGAACAGGGCGCAGATCGAATAGAACTATGTGCAGATTTATCGCAGGATGGTATTACCCCGGAAAGGGATGTTATACGAAAAGCTAAAGAACAACTTAGAATTCCTATTAGAGTAATGATTCGTCCGCGCGGAGGCGATTTTGTGTATACTGCTTCCGAAGTTAATCAGATGATGCAGGATATCAAATTTTGTAAAGTGATAGGGGTAGAGGGAGTAGTTTTTGGGATTTTAAAGGAAAACAATACATTGGATTTAGGAAGAATTGCTGCACTGGCAGCACATTCAAGTCCGTTAAAAATAGTAATCCATAAAGCGATCGATGAGACCCCTGATATTTTAAAAGCTACTGAAGGATTAACCCATATTAATGGGATATCAACTATTCTTAGTTCTGGAGGGAAAGCAACTGCAAAAGAAGGAATTTCAATTTTAAAAAAGATGATAGTTGTCGCAGGTAATAAGCTGGAAATCATGCCTGCCGGAAGGATAACTATTGGAAATTTAGACGAAATACATAAAAGTATCGGTGCATGTGCTTATCATGGACGCCAAATTGTTGGTGAGTATTAATATTTTTTTATAATTTAGCTAGTCCAAACGTTTTTTATATGGATATGGAACAGAAAGGAAAACCAGAGGCAAAATTAAGAACGGCAGTTTTAATTATTCTGGCAATCGTTGTTTTTCAGATAATTATGGATTGGAGTGATTTTAAGGCTGGCTTTTTAGGTGCTTTTTTGCATTAAATAAAAAGTCTTAAAAAATACTAATATTTCTTCCTTACGAAACTCGTTAATTTCAGTGGGTGTGTTATGTCGCTTTCACTGTAACTGTAAATGATCACCATTGAAAAGCTTTAACATAGTTTCCCTATTTTTAGATATCAGGTAAATTTTAGTTTTCCCTGAATAGCAATCTTTCTATTTTTAATTCTGTGCAGCATATCTTGAGATTTCTGATCCTCAAGCATTGTCTCTCTTATATGTATTTTGCAATTTATGCATAAAAAAAGCTGCCTTAAACGAATAAGACAGCTTTGTTTTTTAATGAGTGATGATTACATCATTCCTGGCATACCGCCACCCATTCCTTGTGGCATTCCTCCGCCACCATTATCTTCTTTGATGTCGATTAACGCACATTCTGTAGTTAAGATCATTCCTGATACAGAAGCTGCGTTCTCTAAAGCTACACGAGTAACTTTCTTAGGATCGATAATACCAGCTTTCATCATATCTACATAAGTGTCAGTCTTGGCATCATAACCAAAGTCTTTATCACCTTCAAGAACCTTGTTTATTACCACAGATCCTTCACCACCTGCATTTTCAACTATTGTTCTAAGTGGAGATTCGATAGCACGAGCTACAATTTGTATTCCTGTTGCTTCATCTGCATTTTCTGTGCTGATAGCTTCCAGAACAGCTTTTGCTCTTACTAAAGCTACACCACCACCGGCTACGATACCTTCTTCTACCGCCGCACGGGTTGCATGAAGTGCATCATCCACACGATCTTTCTTTTCTTTCATTTCGACTTCTGAAGCTGCACCAACATAAAGTACTGCAACACCACCGGCTAATTTAGCGAGACGCTCTTGTAGCTTTTCTTTGTCGTAATCTGAAGTGGTAGTTTCAATTTGTGCTTTGATTTGGTTTACACGCTCTTTAATAGCGTTATCGTCACCAGAACCATTAACTACGGTAGTGTTATCTTTATCGATAGCTACTTTCTCTGCAGTACCAAGCATATCAATAGTTGCATTTTCTAAAGAGAATCCTCTTTCTTCAGAAATTACAGTACCACCGGTAAGGATAGCGATATCTTCTAACATTGCTTTTCTACGATCTCCAAACCCTGGAGCTTTAACAGCCGCGATTTTAAGAGAACCTCTTAATTTGTTTACTACTAAAGTAGCCAATGCTTCCCCGTCTACATCCTCAGCAATGATTAAAAGCGGTTTTCCAGATTGTGCTACCGGCTCTAGAATTGGCATTAAATCCTTCATGGTAGATATTTTCTTGTCGAAAAGAAGGATATAAGGATTTTCCAGATCCGCAGTCATTTTCTCACTGTTAGTTACAAAGTAAGGAGAAAGATAACCTCTGTCAAACTGCATTCCTTCTACTACGTCTACGTAAGTATCGGTACCTTTAGCTTCTTCAACAGTAATAACACCTTCTTTACCTACTTTACCAAAAGCTTCAGCAATCAATTCTCCAATAAGTTCATCGTTATTTGCTGAAATAGAAGCAACCTGCTTAATTTTTTCTGAAGAATCACCAACTTCCTGAGTTTGTTCAGAAAGATTTTTCGTTAAAGCTTCAACTGCTTTATCGATTCCTCTTTTAAGATCCATTGGGTTTGCACCGGCAGCAACGTTTTTAAGGCCTTCCTTAACGATTGCCTGCGCAAGAACAGTTGCGGTAGTAGTACCGTCACCGGCAAGATCATTAGTTTTT
The DNA here is from genome assembly GCF_056859415.1 of Zunongwangia sp. L-65. NCBI lineage: Bacteria > Pseudomonadati > Bacteroidota > Flavobacteriia > Flavobacteriales > Flavobacteriaceae > Zunongwangia > Zunongwangia sp. L-65. The sequence continues at coordinate 65,870 of NZ_JBSXOK010000055.1, read as the reverse complement.
GAAGCCACTTCTTTTACCATTTGAGCTCCCATGTTCTCCAGCTCGTCCTCTAATTCGATTTCCTTAGCTACAGAAACACCATCTTTAGTTACGGTTGGAGCACCAAAAGATTTACTGATAATTACGTTACGACCTTTTGGTCCTAAAGTTACTTTTACTGCATTTGCTAAAGCATCTACACCGCGCTTAATACCGTCACGTGCTTCGATGTCAAATTTTATATCTTTTGCCATTGTATTATAAATTTTAGTAGCCGAAAAATTCAGCTAAAAATTGGTTAATTTTAATTAAATTGAATTTGAGAAAGAAATTATACGATTGCTAGAATATCGTCTTCTCTCATGATAAGATAATCTGTACCTTCTAGTTTAAGTTCGGTACCGGCATATTTGCCATAAAGAACCGTGTCACCAACACTAACAGTCATCTCATGATCTTTAGTTCCTTTGCCAACTGCCACAACTTTTCCTCTTTGAGGTTTTTCTTTAGCAGTCTCTGGAATGTAGATACCTGAAGCTGTCTTGGTTTCAGCTGCTACAGGCTCGATAAGAACTCTGTCTGAAAGCGGTTTAATGTTTAGTCCCATTTTCTTTAAATTTATTTTGATTAATTAATTTTAAATATTCGTTGTTGAATATTTCGAAAATTATGCCACTCAAAAAAAGCTGACATTAATAAATAAAAAATGCCAGCTTTGTGACAAGCTGGCATTTTATTATAAATGGGTTTATTTTTTTACTGAGCGCTATCTGCAGCAGGAGCAGTTTGAGTTTGTTCATTTTGCTGTGCTGGAGCTGGAGTGGCTTCAGGTAAAGCATTTTCTACTTCGTCTTCATCAAAGATTTTAGAATCTCCAAAACCATTATTACCATCCATTATAGAAACATTACTAATTAGGATAAGTACTAATAAAGCGGTTGCCAGTGTCCAGGTACTTTTGTCTAAAAAGTCGTTTGTTTTCTGTACGCCACCAATTTGTTGACCGCCACCACCAAGAGAAGAGGATAAACCTCCACCTTTAGGGTTTTGCACCATGATCACTACCACTAGCAAAAATGCTACGATAACTATTAAAACTAAAAAAATTGTGAATGTGCTCATTCTTTATCTGTATTATTTTCCTGTAATTTTTCGATTGCCCGAATTTGGTCTGCAAAGAAACCACTTTTTTCGGGATTTTTCAAAATTAAAATTTTATAGGCCTGAATTGCCTTTTTATAATTTTTTTGTTCAAGGTAAACACGTGCTAAAGTCTCTGTCATCAAAGCTTCAGGAGCTGGGTTAGAAAGATCTGGGGTACTGGCTCTAGGCGAAGATTTAGCCGGTTTTATTTTGGGGTTCTTCGAAATAAAACGGTCTATAATGTCAAATTTCTTCTGAATATCTTCAGGAGCTTCCTTTTCTTTTTCAGCAGGTTTTTGCTGTTCAGGTTGTTTAAGAGGTTTTGCTGAAGTTAATCTAAGCCATTCTGAAAAACTATGTGATTCAGCATTATTGAATTGTAAAGGTTGTCCTATCTTTAATTGGTCCTCTGGTAATTCTTTCTCCTCTTCTTTGTTTTTGTTTTTAAAACGTTCAAAAAGTTCAGGATCCATCACTTTTTCAGATTCGTCCTGTTTCATTTGTATGGCCTCACCCATGGCCATACTCTTTCTCCCCAAAACTTCTATAGGTTCATAAACCTCAAGATTATTCAGTTTTTCGTCTTGTTTTTTTATCTGGTGAGCTATGCGATTTTGGTTAAAATTGGCAGAGCTTATATATTCAAAAAGAATTTCACGGTCGGTAGTATATGCTGCAGTTTTTCGTAAAGCCGAATTATAAGAAGGGCTATCGGCATCTTTTAAGCCTTTTAACCGAATTGCACGCGCTGCCTGAAAGTAAGGTGCATTCATTAGAATATCTTCTAACTCACGGGTTTCCTGAGGAGAAACTTCCTCGGGGTGTTCTAATAAATATGTGAAATTTTTTAAATCCATCACTTATTTTACCAGTCGGTTAAAGCAGCATTGAAAATATCCTGGGTAATCCTGTCGTAAATTTCTTCGATCGCCGTGTTTAGCGTGGGGCCTACCAATTGTTGTCCTGCCGGATAATCATAATAAAACGAAAAACGTCTGTCGAAATCTTTTTCCGGCTCTAATGTATTGTAATACCTAACCTGTACGGCAATAGTTAATCGGTTTTGAGCGGCAGTGTTTTGTGCAGTCGCCGTCATAGGGGCGATGTAATAATCGATAATTTCACCTTCAAAAATGAGGTCGGCATTATTATTTGTTAACGTAAGGTTGGTTTGATTCTGAATTAAATCCTGTAAGTTTAGTTTAAAGGTTCTTTCAATTCCTGGTTCAATTAAATCTGCCGTGTTTTGGAAATTATTTACCTGAAAACTTTTAGCATCTCCCGTGCTGGCTCCTGTAAAGGAGTAAATCCCACAGGAAGACAGCGTTAAAACACTAAGAATCGATAAAATAAGGCCTAATTTCTTCATAGTTATAGATCGTGAATTTCTGTTTTTTTAAACGAAATTCTATAATTACAAATTGTATTGTTTGATTTTGCGATACAGGGTTCTTTCGCTAATTCCCAATTCTTCAGCCGCTGCTTTACGTTTGCCGTTATGGCGTTCCAGCGATTTTTTAATCAGTTCTAATTCTTTGTCCTGCAGCGAAAGCGTTTCTTCTTCCTGGATTTCTTCGGCGAAGTGATATTTGTCTTTTTCAGAAAGGTTTTCTGGTGGTTCATTTTCAGCTCTGCTGCTCTGCTGCGGGATTTGCAGGACTTCAAGATTATCACCATCCAAATCCTCTACGTTAAAATCTTCAGCATCTTCATCTCCATTTCCGTAAATTTTTTGGATAAGGCCTTCGTTTTCATCCCTAACTTCTTTAGAATTACCTTCCTGCATTAATTTTAAGGTAAGTTTTTTCAGGTCGTTAAGGTCATTTTTCATATCAAAAAGAACCTTGTAAAGTATTTCTCGTTCATTACTAAAATCGGCCTCCTTTTTCTTATCTGAAATTACCGCGGGTAAATTGCTGCCCATATCTGGCAGATACTCCTTTAATTCTTTGGCGTTTATAGAGCGTTCTTTCTCTAAAACCGAAATTTGTTCGGCAATATTCCTAAGTTGACGAATATTTCCCCCCCAGTGATATTTTTGCATTAGAAGTACGGCATCATCTTCTAGTCGGATGGTTGGCATCTTATATTTTAGAGCAAAATCTGAAGCAAATTTTCTAAATAATAAATGAATATCACCTTTACGTTCTCTTAAAGGCGGTAAGTGAATTTCGACCGTGCTTAAACGATAATAAAGATCTTCCCTGAATTTTTCTTTTTTGATCGATTCGAACATGTTGATGTTGGTTGCCGCCACAATCCGAACGTTTGTTTTTTGAACTTTGGATGAACCTACTTTAATAAATTCTCCGTTTTCCAGAACTCGTAAAAGTCTAACCTGGGTAGGGAGAGGCAATTCACCTACTTCATCAAGAAAAATGGTTCCGCCGTCGGCTACTTCAAAATAACCACTACGGGTTTGGGTTGCGCCGGTAAAGGCGCCTTTCTCATGGCCAAAAAGTTCGCTATCTATAGTTCCCTCGGGAATAGCTCCGCAGTTTACGGCGATATATTTGCCATGTTTGCGATGTGATAATGAATGTACGATTTTAGGAATACTTTCTTTCCCAACACCGCTTTCCCCGGTTACTAATACCGAAATGTCTGTAGGGGAAACCTGTATTGCTTTTTCTATTGCCCTGTTTAGTTTTGGATCGTCTCCTATAATTCCAAAACGTTGCTTGGTGGCCTGTACTGATTCCATTTAAAGTTATGCGGTATTAAATGTTATTGAATAGTTCTTAAAATTGAAACAAAACTTTTTTAATTATTCTCACTGTATCCTATCGGCTCTCCTATCAAAGTTGCACTGGTACAGTCGTTAATTTTTACATTTACAAAATCACCAACCTCATAGTTTTCTTTAGGAAAAACTACAACCGTGTTTTGCGTATTTCTACCGCTCCAATGAGCATCAGATTTTTTAGATGACTTTTCGATAAGAACTTCAACTGTTTTTCCAATAAATTGCTGGGTTCTATATTTACTATGTTCCTGCTGAAGATTTACAATCTCAGTAAGTCTTCTTTTTTTGGTCTCTTCGGGGACATCATCTTCAAATTTTCTGGCGGCCATGGTTCCAGGTCTTTCAGAATACGCAAACATAAATCCGAAATCATATTTTACATATTGCATCAAAGAAAGTGTATCCTTATGATCTTCTTCTGTCTCGGTTGGAAAGCCGGTTATAATATCATGCGAAATTCCACAATCCGGGATTAGTTTTTTGATATTATCAATTAGTGTAAAGTATTCTTCACGAGTATGTAGGCGGTTCATCTTTTTAAGCATCTTATCGCTACCGCTTTGTACTGGTAAATGAATGTAATTACAGATATTGCGGTGAGCGGCCATCACTTCAATTACATCCAAAGTCATATCCTGTGGGTTAGAGGTAGAAAATCGAATTCTCATTTTTGGCTGGGCTTCAGCAACCATTTTTAAAAGGCTTGCAAAACTTGTTGCTGTAGCCTTTTGCATTGGCGTAGCATCTTTAAAATCTTTTTTAAGGCCACCTCCATACCAAAGATAACTATCTACATTTTGCCCAAGTAAGGTGATTTCTTTATATCCTCTGCTTGCCAGATCGTTTACTTCTTCGATAATACTTTGTGGATCACGGCTACGCTCTCTACCACGTGTAAAAGGGACTACACAAAAGGTACACATGTTATCGCATCCTCGAGTGATCGAAACAAAAGCAGAAACACCATTTGTTTGTAGGCGCACAGGTGAAATATCTCCATAAGTTTCTTCTTTAGATAGAATAACGTTTACCGCATTTCTACCTTCTTCAACTTCGTTAATCAGGTTAGGAAGGTCTTTATAAGCATCAGGACCAACAACAAGATCAACGATTTTTTCTTCTTCTAGGAACTTACTTTTTAAACGTTCAGCCATACAACCTAAAACCCCAACTTTCATATTCGGGTTTATACGTTTTACAGCGTTATACTTCTCAAGACGTTTTCTAACAGTTTGTTCTGCCTTTTCCCTGATCGAGCAGGTATTTACCAAAACCAAATCAGCTTCCTCCAGTTGTTGGGTAGTATTGTAACCTTCCTTAGAAAGTATAGAAGCTACAATTTCACTATCACTAAAATTCATCTGGCAACCATAAGATTCTATAAAAAGCTTTCGCTTATTTTCTGTCTTTGGCTCCATAATCAGGGAGTTTCCCTGCTGCTTTTCATCAATAATCTTCTCCATAATGCTATACTAAGCTTAGGTAATTAGGTGGCAAAGATAAGCTTTACGCTTCTTGTGACAAACTGGCAGTAATTTTTTTTAGAATAATTACGCAACCTTTTTTAAATCCGGGTATCTAAAAGACGGTAAACAAACTGATATTCGGTTTTTTTTAGAAATAAAAATTATAGATTTTCTGGGAAAAAAGGAAGATAATTAAAAGTTCGAAAAACGAAAATAACTTTAAAACCCCGATCATTATTGACAATGTCAATAAAAGAATATAACACCTATGAAATAACTCTGCCTAATCATGACTATTGTCGATCGGGGTAAACACTAGTTGTAATCTGGTGTAAAGATAATAAAATCAATCTATTAAGTTTCTTAATTACGATTGTTATTTATGTTTGGTTTATTTTTGCATGCCCGCAATGTTGCGGGCATGTGATTTTAGTGCAAAATGCTTTCAAATTAAGGGGATAATAGCCTATTATACTTCTGTTTTTAAACCTATTTAATATTTCATTTACCAGGTTCAAAAAAAATTGATATACTTTTGCACTTACAAAAATGTAAACTATGGCAAAAAATTTAGTGATCGTGGAGTCTCCTGCCAAAGCAAAAACGATTGAAAAGTTTTTGGGGAAAGATTATAAGGTGGCTTCTAGCTTTGGGCACATCGCAGACCTTCCAACAAAAGAATTAGGTGTAGATACCGAAGGGGATTTTTCTCCTAAGTATATTGTATCTAAGGATAAAAAAGATGTTGTTAGAAAACTTAAAGGTTTAGCAAAGGATGCAGAAACAGTATGGCTAGCGAGTGATGAGGATCGCGAAGGAGAAGCTATTGCCTGGCACCTGGCAGAAGAACTTAAACTAAAAGACGACCGTACTAAAAGGATTGTTTTTCACGAGATCACAAAATCTGCCATTTTAAATGCTATCGAAAACCCAAGAGGGATTAATTATAACCTTGTAAATGCCCAACAAGCAAGACGTGTTTTAGATCGGCTTGTGGGATATGAGCTTTCTCCGGTATTGTGGAGAAAGGTAAAAGGAGGTCTTTCTGCCGGAAGGGTGCAAAGTGTTTCGGTTAGACTGATCGTAGAGCGTGAGCGTGAGATTGAAGATTTTACTCCAGAAGCTTCTTATAGGATTGATGCTGAATTTGCTAACGCCGAGGGTAAAACGTTTAGGGCTAAATTGCCTAAGAACTTTGATACCAAGGAAGAGGCAGAGGCCTTTTTAAAAGATAATTTAGGAGCCGATTTTAAGGTGGCCGATCTAACAAAAAAACCGGCTAAGAAATCTCCGGCTCCACCGTTTACTACTTCTACCTTACAACAGGAGGCATCCAGAAAATTATATTTTTCAGTAAGTAAAACCATGACCTTAGCACAACGTCTTTATGAAGCTGGTCATATTACTTATATGAGAACCGATAGTGTAAATCTTTCTGATGATGCCCGTAAAGGTGCTCATCGCGAAATCTTAAAGGCTTATGGTGAAGAATATGCAAAATCAAGACAATTTAAAGGTAAAACAAAGGGAGCGCAAGAAGCTCACGAAGCAATACGTCCAACAAACTTTGCCAGTCACAGCGTAAGGGCAGATCGCGATGAACAACGTTTATACGAATTGATCTGGAAACGTGCTATCGCCTCGCAAATGTCTGAAGCGCAATTAGAACGTACCAATGTTAAGATTGAAGCTAATAAGCACGATAAAGTATTTACCGCTAATGGAGAAGTGCTGAAATTTGAAGGATTTTTAAAAGTTTATTTAGAAGGCAGTGACGACGAAGATTCTGAAGAACAAAACGGAATGTTACCTGATATGAAGGTTAATGAACAACTCCAGAATATCTTTATTAATGCTACAGAGCGTTTTACACGTCCGCCATACAGGTATACCGAGGCTTCATTAGTTAAAAAATTAGAAGAACTGGGAATTGGTAGACCGTCGACTTACGCGCCTACAATTTCTACTATTCAGAATAGAAATTATATTGAAAAAGGTTCTGTGGATGGAACAGAACGTGAATACACACAATTTACCCTGGAAAACGGAAAAGTATCTGAAAAGAAATTAACAGAAACCGTGGGAAGTGATAAAGGTAAATTAGTGCCAACCGCAGTAGGGAAAGTAGTAAACGACTTTTTAGTTAATCATTTTTCAAATATCCTTGATTATAACTTTACCGCAAAAGTAGAGCAAAGCTTTGATGATATTGCTGAAGGAAATGAGGAATGGACAAAAATGATGAAGGATTTTTATACTGATTTTCATCCACATGTTCAGGATGTTGCCAAGAACGCAGATCGTGAAGTAGGGGAACGAATTTTAGGAGAAGATCCGGAGACTGGTAAGCCGGTAAGTGTGCGCTTAGGAAAATTTGGGCCAATGGTTCAGATAGGATCTGTAGAGGATGATGAAAAGCCAAAATTTGCAAGTTTAAGTCCAGATCAAACCTTAGATACGATTACTTACGAGGAAGCGATGGATCTTTTTCAACTTCCAAAGGAACTCGGTGAGTATAAAGGAGAAAAAGTTGAAGTAAATAATGGCCGCTATGGTCCTTATGTAAGATTTGGTAAAAAATATGTCTCTTTAGAAAAAGGAGAAGATCCCATGAGTGTGGATTTTGACCGGGCCATGGAACTTATTAAAGAAAAAGAGAAAGCCGACGCTCCAATTTACGAATATGAAGATAAGCCGGTTCAAAAAGGAGTGGGGCGTTTTGGTCCTTACCTAAAATGGAACGGTATTTTCATTAATGTGAATAAAAAATACGATTTCGACAATCTTTCTGATGAAGATATTGTAGAACTTATTGAAGATAAGAAACGTAAAGAACGTGAAAAAATAATTCACCATTGGGAAGACGAAGGTATTAGAGTTGAAAAAGCCAGATGGGGAAGATCTAATGTGATAAAAGGTAAGACTAAAGTAGAATTGCCTAAAACTGTTGATGCCACAAAAATTACCTTAGAAGAGGCCAAAGATATAATCGCCAAGAAAGCACCAAAGAAAAAAGCTGCTAAAAAAACGACCAAAAAGAAAACTGCGGCTAAAAAAACAACAAAGAAAACAACTAAAAAAACATCCAAAAAGTAACTGAATGGAATTGGATTTTTTAAGTCCTGTAAGTGAAGAGTTGATTGCTTATGCTAAAAATTTAAGTCAGCATAGCATAGGTGCAAAAGCAAAATTTAATTCGGTATTAAATGGGATTCCTGATCTTAGTGATGTGCAAATCGCTATTATTGGAATTCGTGAAAATCGCTTAGCTGAATCTTATGAAGATAGTTTGCTGAATTTTGATGGAATTAGAAAAGCCTTTTATGGTTTGTTTCCGGGGAATTGGCATTTAAATATTGCAGATTTAGGAGATATACAGCAAGGCGATACTGTAAAAGACACCTATTTTGCGGTAGAAAAAACAGTAGCTGCATTGGTTAAAATGGAGGTGATCCCGGTGATTCTTGGAGGATCTCAGGATCTTATTTATGCGCAATATCGCGCTTATGATACTCTAGATGAGATGGTGAACCTTGTTAATGTAGATGCCCGTTTCGACCTTGGTGATGCAGAACAGGTAATCTCCAATAAATCTTATGTGTCTAAGATTATAGTGAATGAGCCTTATAACCTTTTTAATTATTCCAATATAGGTTATCAAACCTATTTTAATTCTCAGGAAGAAATAGAATTGATGGATAGGCTGTTTTTTGATGCTTATCGGTTGGGTGAGATTAGCAATGATATTTCTTTAATAGAACCTATAATGAGAGCCGCGAATCTGGTGAGTATAGATATAAATAGTATCGAAGCAGGCTCTTTAGGAAGTTCGGTTTTTAAATCACCAAACGGGTTTAACGGAAAAGAGATTTGTGCCATTTCACGATATGCAGGACTTAGTGATAAGGTAAGTTCTTTTGGTGTGTTTGAATATAATTCGGCACTAGGGGAATTATCTAATATGCTTTTAGCACAGATGATTTGGTATTTTGCTGAAGGTGTAAATTATAGAAATAATGAAAACACGGTAGCGGCTAAGCAAGAGTTTGTTAAGTATCAGGTGCCTGTTGATGATGATGTACTTGTATTTTTTAAAAGTCCGCTTAGCGGTCGTTGGTGGATTGAAATTCCCTACGTAGCTAATCGCAATACTAAATTAAAAAGGAGTACGTTATTACCTTGTAGTGAGGAGGATTATTTGGAAGCCTGTAATCAGGTTATTCCAGAAAGATGGTATAAAGCAAAAAGAAAAAACGAAGTTTAATAGATTTTGGCTAGGCCTGGTTATATTGTAATTTTCTTAAAACTATTGTTTTTTAGAAAATAATTAGATAGGTTTACTGCCTTAAATTGAGATGTCTTAACCTAAAAAGTATTATGAAGAAAATTGTTTCGCTAGTTGCTGTTCTTGCTTTAATCTACAGTTGTGGAAGTAATGACAGGGGACAGCTCGTAGGTGCGAAAGGAAAAAGATGGAACCCTGAAGAGCCTTTTGGGATGGTTTTAGTGCCTGGAGGGTCATTTATAATGGGGAAATCTGATGATGATATAGCAGGACAACTAAATGCCCCACCAAAAACGGTTACAGTCAACTCATTCTATATGGATGAAACCGAAATTACCAATGCAGAATATCGACAATTTGTAAATTACGTTAAGGATTCTGTGGTGCGCGTAATGCTGGCGATGGAAGCTGAGCTTGAAGGCGCAACTCCGGGAGCAAGTGGAATTGGTGAGTATGCCTTTGCAGATGCAGACGAATCCAATTTAACGCCATATCAAGAGTATATGCTTGAAACTTATGGGACAGGCAGTGAAATGGATGCTTATGAAAACCGTAAACTTAATAAAGACGTAGACATTATTTGGGATACTGAAGACTATCCGGATGTGGCATATGCCAGAGTGATGGATCAGTTATATATTCCGCAGGAGGATGCTTACAACGGTACGAGAACTATTGATGTTAAAAACCTAAAGTTTAAGTACAGTTGGATGGATGTTGAAGCAGCGGTAAAGGGAAAAGGTGAACGTCGTAATTATATGAAAACCGAGGTAGTTGAAGTATATCCAGATACAGCTGTTTGGATTAAAGATTTTAATTACTCTTACAATGAGCCTATGCACAATGATTATTTTTGGCATAGTGCTTTTGATGATTACCCGGTAGTAGGAGTGACCTGGAAACAAGCCAGGGCCTTCGCGCAGTGGAGAACAAAATACAATAATGATTTTCGTAAATCCAGAGGGGATAGCAATGTACCCCATTATCGATTACCTACTGAAGCAGAATGGGAATATGCTGCTCGTGGAGGTTTAGAAGGTGGAACTTATCCTTGGGGAGGTCCTTATACAAAAAATGATCGTGGCTGTTTTATGGCTAACTTTAAGCCATTAAGAGGGGACTATGCCGCAGACCAGGCTCTTTATACTGTAGAAGCTAAATCTTTTGATCCTAATGGTTACGGATTGTACAATATGGCCGGTAACGTTGCAGAATGGGTAAACTCATCTTATGATGCCGCATCTTACGATTATATGTCTTCTATGAACCCAACGGTAAATAATTATGAAGACCCAAGAAAAGTAGTTAGAGGAGGATCATGGAAAGATGTAGCATACTTTTTACAAGTTTCTTCCAGAGATTACGAATATGCAGATTCAGCAAGAAGTTATATTGGTTTTAGAACGGTACAGGATTATTTAGGTAACGATGTTCCTTTAAACCAACAACCTCCTTTAAGATAAATCAATATCCCCTAAATAAAAACCTTTAAAACTTAGCAATTATTTATTATGGCACAATCAAAAACTAGAGCAAAAGTTATGAATATGGTATACGGTCTTGGTGCGGCTGTAGTTATCCTTGGAGCGCTTTTTAAAATTATGCACTGGCCTTTTGGTAACGAAATGTTAATCCTTGGATTATGTACAGAAGCTTTAGTATTTACCGTTTCTGCTTTCGAACCTGTAGATGAAGGTTACGATTGGTCCCTTGTTTATCCAGAATTAGCCCAGGGAAGTGCAGCGATTACTTCTCCAAGAAAAAAAGAAGTAGTGATCGAAGAAACTAAAGACGCTCAGGGAATGCTTTCTAAAAAGCTAGATGATATGTTGCGTGATGCAAAAGTAGATGCTGCACTAATGACAAGTCTTGGAGATAGCATACGAAATTTTGAAGGTGCTGCTAAAGGTATTGCACCAACCGTAGATGCAATGGCTTCTCAGAAGAAATACAGCCAGGAATTAACTACTGCTGCTACTCAAATGGAAACTCTAAATAGTATATATAAAGTTCAGGTGGAATCGGCTTCCAGACAGGCTGAAATTAACAAAGCCGTGGCAGAGAATGCCGGTAAGCTTAAAGCCGAAATGGATTCTTTAACCCAAAACCTGGCTTCTTTGAATGGTGTTTATGGTGGTATGCTAACTGCTATGCACGGTCAAAGAAGAGCATAATCTTTAGACTTTATAATTAACTAATTAGAATATAAAATAAATGGCATCAGGAAAACAAAGCCCAAGGCAGAAAATGATCAACCTGATGTATTTGGTGTTCATCGCGATGATGGCACTTAATATGTCGAAAGAGGTTTTGGTAGCCTTTGGCTCTATGAATGAAAAGTTGGAGGAATCTAACGCCACTACTGAACAGAGAAATGTCGCTGCTATGCAGGGATTAAAATCTAAAGCTAATGAGCAAGCCGCAAAATATGCAGAGTTAGCTCAAAAGGCTGAGACGATAAATCAACTTTCTCAGAATTTAGACACCTATATCCAAGGCGTTAAAAATGATCTAACCTCAAGTTTAGATGATCCTCAGGATTATCAGGCGATGGATAAGACAGATATTCTGGATGAGAAATTTTTTAAAGGTGGTAAGATTTCTCCAGAGGGACAGGAATTTGTAGCTAAAATTAACGAATACCGCGAAGGAGTAATCAATACTTTGGGTGCGGGTTTTAGTAGCCTGAATAGTGAAATTGAGCGTAAATTCAATACTGGTGAGCGCGAAGATAGCGAAGGTACTAAAAAGCCCTGGTTAACGTATAATTTTGAAGGTTTTCCTTTAATAGCTTCTATTACTCAATTAACCCAGATACAATCTGATATTAAAACTACAGAGAATGATGTGCTTTCAGCAATGTTAGCAGGGCAGTTACAAGAAGAAGTTTCTATGACCAATTACACTACTTTATTAGAAGCTCCTAAATCTGCTTATTATCAGGGAGAAACTTTTAATGGAGCAATTGTGCTTGGTAGAAGTGATGAGACCACAAAACCTAATAAAATAGAGTTAAAATTAGATGGTAGAACGCTATCAGATAATGATTATTCGCTACAGGGAGGAAAAGTTGTGTTGAATGTTCCTGTGGGAAATGCCGGCGATCATAGCATTACGGGTAAACTTATATTTAATGAAGGAGAAGAGCCTATAGAGGTTCCGGTTAACCAGAAATTTGCAGTGATTCCAAAACCAAATTCAGCAACAATTTCTGCTGATAAAATGAATGTGTTATACCGTGGGGTTAAAAACCCATTAACTATTTCTATGGCTGGTGTCCCAGATAATAATGTTCAAGCTAGTGCGCCTGGTTTATCCAGAACTTCTGGAAGTAGTTATGTAATGGATGTAACTACACTTCAGCAAAGAGAAGTAAAGATTAATGTTACAGGAACAATAGATGGAAAAAGCTACCCTTCTAGTTCAACTTTTAGGATTAAGGATATTCCAAGTCCGGTTGGATCAATAAGAAGGGAAACCGGTTCTGTTAAAATGCAACGAAATAGCTTAGAAGGTTCTGAAGTTGGAGCTGAACTACCAGATTTCGATTTTGATATTGGTTTAAGAGTTACCGGCTTTAGCTTTAAAGTTTCAGGACAACCTACAGTTACCGTTAGAGGAAACAGATTGGACAATGCTGCAAAAGCAGCATTACGTAGAGCAGGTAGAGGTGAAACCGTTCAGATATTTGATATTGATGCCTCATTAACTACCAACAGTGGTTATAAGCTTAAAAAGATCGCTCCGGTCTTTATAGAACTTACGAATTAAGAAAAGGAAAGTATTATGAAAGGGAAATATATAATATATAGTTTGTTTTTGCTGATCGGTTTTTCCGGTTTGTCGCAAACAGCTAATATTTTAAATGCAAAAAAGCCAGAAGATATTGGGAAATCAACAAATGCAGAGCTTACAGAAGCCGCAGATGAGAAACCCCTGGAATATGGCTATGTAGATGATCGTGATGTGCTCTGGTCTAAAGGGACCTGGGAGATTATTGATTTGGATGAGCGCGTTAATTTTCCTTTGTACTATCCAGTAGATACACTAAACATTTCTGCTAATAGAAGATCCTTATATGATGTTTTAGTTAGAGCAATTAAGGAAGGGAAGATCGAGAATATTTATGCAGATTCTTATTTTACAGAGAAAAGAACATTAAAGGATATTCAGGCAACCTTATCCAGGGTAGATACTACTGATTACGGAATTGAGCAGTACAACGCGGGTCAGGAGGTCGAAGAGCAATTTATTGATCGCAGGGATTTAAGTGCAGCAGATATACAGGAATATAAGATTCGAGGGATCTGGTATTTTGATAAGAGACAGGCAGAGCTTAAATACCGAATTTTAGGTATAGCTCCTCGTGCACCAGATGTTAACTTTATTGACGATTCAGAGCTAAATGACCTTGTAGACCTTTTTTGGGTTTGGTATCCAGATGCAAGGGAAGTACTTTATAAAGCTAAAGCCTATATTGGTAATAATACTACGGTTTCTTACGATCAGCTTTTAAACTCCAGAAGGTTTAACTCTGTAATCTATAAAGAGGATAATGTGCAGGGAGACCGACAAATCAATGATTATATTGTGGATAACAGCTTTATGCAGCTTTTAGAATCTGAGCGTATAAAAGAACAAATCCGTAATTTTGAACAGGATATGTGGAATTATTAAAATATGATTCTTAATAACTATATGAAAAGCGCCTTTTAAGGGCGCTTTTTTTATTCTTACTTTGCATTGCTAAAAATTATATATGCTGGATTATATTATTGTTGGATTAGGACTTAGTGGTATAGCACTGTCTAATCATTTGGAAGCAAGAAAACGGAGTTTTGTTGTTTTTGAAGATGATTCTCAAACTTCTACGAAAGTAGCAGGAGGTATTTTTAATCCAGTGATTTTAAAAAGGTTTACCCTTGCGTGGGAAGGCGATAAGCAAATAAGTTATTCTGTGCCCTTTTATGAAAAACTGGAAAAAAAGCTTGGCAAAGATCTGCTTAAGCCTCTTAATATTTATCGTAGATTTCATTCGGTTGAAGAGCAAAATAACTGGTTTGAAGCTGCTGATAATTTTCGGCTTTCTCCATTTTTAAATACACAACTTATCAGACAGGTTAACCCATTTATTCCTGGCGATTTCTCCTTTGGGAAAGTAGAGAAAACGGGTACTTTAGATACTAATTTACTCGTAAGCGCTTATAAGAAACATCTTCAGAAACATCAATTATTAAAAAATAAGCGTTTCAATTATGATAAGCTGAAATTGAATGAGAATTCGGTTTCTTATGATGGTACTGAGGCCAGAAATATTATTTTTTGCGAAGGATTTGGCATGGTAAACAATCCTTATTTCAATTATTTGCCTTTACAAGGGAACAAAGGGGAGTATCTGGTGATTAAATCGGCAGCTCTTCAATTAAAACAAGCCGTCAAGTCATCGATTTTTATTCTTCCGCTGGGAAATAACTTATATAAAGTTGGGGCTACTTACAATCATCAGGATAAAACGCAGCAACCAACTTTACAAGCAAAAGAAAAATTACAGCAAGATTTAGATCAATTGATTACCTGTGAATACGAAATAGTGGATCAGGTTGCCGGGATCAGGCCCGCCACTTCAGATCGTAGACCTTTAGTAGGGAATCATCCAGAGTATCATCACCTGTTTGTTTGCAATGGTTTTGGTAGTCGTGGAGTATTAATAGCACCTTTAATTTCAGAAAAACTTCTCAATTTTATTGAAGATGAAATTCCGTTACCGCCAGAAGTCGATATTACACGTTTTCAAAAGAAATTTTATAAATCGTCATTTTGATGCTTCGTTTTAGAAGCAGCATTTTTATCGTAATTTAGGAAAAAATTAATCCAGATATTTCTTGAGAGACGCATAATGATAGGCATAAAGACAATTAGTGTTCCCACAATAGCGAAAAAAGAAGTAAGCAGTCCACCGCCTAGAAAATAATGAGCAATGATAAAAGCGGCAACCGCAAAGGCTACGCCAACGGCATAGCTTACGTACATTGCGCCGTAAAAGAAAGAAGGCTCTATTTTATATTTGGTTCCGCAGTGCGAACAACGATCATGCATTTCGTATACTTGCCCCAATTTAAAAGGGTTTTTCTCTTTATACATGCTCTCCTCCTGGCATACAGGACAGGTGCCTGTAAGAATGCTGTATAACTTAGTGCCTTTCAAGAATTTCATAATATTTTTTTTGCATTACAAATTTAATCATCTTTGCACGAACCTTAAGTTACATTCGTTACAATAATGCTCAATATTCATAATCTTTCAGTCTCTTTTCAAGGAGAATATTTATTTCAGGAAATTAGTTTTCGTTTAGGTGCCGGTGATCGTATAGGTCTTATAGGTAAAAACGGAGCGGGAAAATCTACCATGCTAAAAATTATTGCTGGCGAACAGGAATATGATAGCGGACAAATCGCCAAAGACAAAGACTTAAGAATTGGATTCCTTAAGCAGGATATCGATTTTGTACAGGGACGCAACGTTTTGGATGAAGCTTATCAGGCTTTTGAAGAAATTAAGTCGCTGGAGGCTAAAATGAACGATATAAATCATCAATTAGCAACACGTACCGATTATGAAAGTGATTCGTATACAGAATTAATTCAGGAACTTACCGATGTGACCCATCAATACGAAATTATCGGTGGTTATAATTACGAAGGCGATACTGAAAAAGTTTTACTTGGTCTTGGTTTTAAAAGAGAGGATTTTGAAAAGCTTACCGATACTTTTTCAGGAGGATGGCGAATGAGGATAGAACTTGCTAAGCTTTTGCTTCAAAATAATGATATTTTGTTGCTGGATGAGCCTACCAACCACCTGGATATTGAAAGTATTATCTGGTTAGAAAGTTTTCTGAATTCTTACCCTGGCTGTGTGATTCTGGTTTCTCACGATAAGATGTTTTTAGATAACGTGACCAACCGAACTATAGAAATTTCTTTAGGAAGAATATACGATTATAAGAAGCCTTATTCTAAGTATCTTGAGCTTAGGGGGGAGCTTAGAGCACAGCAATTAGCAGCCCAAAAGAATCAGCAAAAAGAAATAGAGCAGACAGAAAAACTTATCGAAAAATTTAGAGCAAAGGCTTCTAAAGCCTCCATGGCGCAGTCTTTAATAAAGAAATTGGATAAAGTTAATCGTATTGAAGTTGATGAAGATGATAATGCAGTAATGAATATCAGTTTTCCGGTTTCGGTGCAACCTGGTAAAGTGGTGGTAGAAGCGGAACACGTTGGGAAGGCTTATGGGAAACATCAGGTTTTAGAGGATATTAATCTACTTATAGAACGAGGTAGTAAAATTGCTTTTGTTGGGCAAAACGGACAGGGAAAAACCACATTGGCAAAAATTATCATCGATGAGATTTCTCATTCGGGGAATCTAAAACTAGGTCATAATGTTCAGTTGGGGTATTTTGCTCAAAATCAGGCAGATTATTTAGACGGGGAAAAAAGTATCTATGATACGATGGTCGATGCTGCGAATGAGAGTAATCGAGCTAAAGTTCGTGATATGTTGGGATCATTTTTATTTCGCGGAGATGAAGTGGATAAAAAAGTGAAGGTGTTATCTGGGGGGGAACGAAACAGGCTGGCTCTTTGTAAAATGCTATTGCAGCCTTTTAATGTTTTGGTGATGGATGAACCTACCAACCATCTTGATATAAAATCGAAAAATGTACTTAAAGAAGCCTGTAAAAACTTTGAAGGTACTTTGATTATCGTTTCTCACGACAGGGATTTCCTTCAGGGGTTAACCAGTACAGTTTACGAGTTTAGAAATAAAAAAATAAAAGAGTATTTAGGGGATATTGATTATTATCTGGAACAGCGTAAACTTGAGGATATGCGTGCAGTAGAGAAAAGGGATAAAGTTCCAAAAACCGCAGCCAAAAAAATCGCTACAGAAAAGCAATCCTATGAAGATCAAAAAAAATTAAAAGGGCTACATAATAAATTAAGTAAAATAGAGTCTAAAATCTCAAAAATCGAAAAGGAGTTAAAAAAGAAGGATCAGGAGCTAGCAACCAATTATGAGAAAACTATTGCTCAGTCAAATTTTTTGGACAGCTATAATGATAAGAAGAAGCATCTTAAAAGTTTAATGCAAGAATGGGAAGAATTACAACTAGAAATAGAGGAGATTAGCTAATTTCTTAAAAAATTATGATATTCGATTAAACTTTAACGAGTTTTAGGAGTCCAATTAAATAAGTTATGGATATACGCAAAATAATTCTTTCAGCACTTGGACTCCTACTAATCGTCGGGGCCATCTTTGCAGCTAAATGGATCATCGATAGTAATGTAAAAGAAGATCCTAAAATAAAAAAGGTTGTAAAAAATGTATTTGTAAAAACAGTAAAAAATGATACGGTGCCCATTAGTATTCCCGCTAATGGAAATGTATCTGCACTACGAAAACTTGAACTGTACTCTGAAGTGCAGGGCATTTTTAGAAGTAGTAGGCATAATTTTTTACCAGGGCAACAATATAAAAAAGGTCAGGTTTTATTGAATATTGATGCTGCGGAATATGCGGCTAGCGTACAATCAGCTAAAAGTGATTTGTATAACAGCATTACTGCTATTATGCCCGATTTGCGTTTAGATTATCCTGAGGTCTTTGAAAAATGGCAGGAATATTTAAATAATTTCGATATCAATAAATCCGTACCTGCGCTTCCAGAGGTTGAAACCGATAAAGAAAAATATTTTATTAGTGGGCGTGGGATTGTTTCTGCCTATTATGATATTAAAAACCTGGAAGAGCGTTTAAGGAAATACACCCATGTAGCTCCTTTTGACGGTATTCTTACCGAAGCTTTAGTGAAAGAAGGGACACTAATTAGATCTGGGCAAAAATTAGGGGAATTTATCGATCCTTCAGTGTATGAATTGCAGGTTTCTATTGCTAAGAAATTTAGTGATTTGCTGAGTGTGGGGAAAGAGGTTAAACTTCAAAACCTGGATAGAACAAAGCAATACACCGGTATGGTAAGCCGAATAAATGGGAGAGTAAATCTGGAGACACAAACCATTCAGGTATTTATTCGTGTAGAAGGACAAGACATTCAGGAAGGGATGTATTTAGAAGCAATGCTCGATGCAAAGGAAGAGCCTAATGCACTAGAAATCCCCAGGGAATTACTGGTAGAGCGTTCTAAGGTTTATATTGTTAGAGATAGTGTTTTAGATCTTGTAAGAGTAGATCCGGTATATTTTAGTACAGAAACAGTTGTGGTAAAAGGCCTGGAAGACGGTACTAAGATGCTTGCTGCATCGGTTCCTGGAGCTTATGCCGGCCAACTGGTAAATGCTGAAGAAATAAGGGATACCGCAAAAACCGAATAGCTTTGAGAAAACTAATTAGCTACTTTATTAAGTACGAAGTTGCGGTAAATATCGTAATTATAGCTTTCCTTTTGTTTGGAGCCATTGGGGCCTTTACTTTAAAATCTTCGTTTTTTCCATTGGAAGAAAGCCGAATGATAAATATTGATGTCACTTACCCAGGATCGGCACCAGAGGAAATTGAAGAAGGGATTATCCTTAAAATAGAAGATAATTTAAAAGGTTTAGATGGTATAGAACGGGTAACCTCTGTAGCTAGAGAAAGCGGTGGCTCCATTTATAGGGGGTAAAACAAATAGTACAGAGTAACATTAATTATAAAAAGGTCGAAAAAGCCCGTGTTTTCAATACATTAGGGCTTTTTTTATGCAATTTAGTTAAATCAACGAATTGTACAAAAGGTTTAATTATGCTTTAATACTACTTTAATCTATTAAAGCTATAGATATCTAATATAGCCATTCCGTTTAATTTCAGGCGTTTTAAGCGTATTTATTAGGCTTAAAGGGTAATATAATCATTACTAAAACTATCAACTATCTTACGTGATATATACAACCACGTTAGTCGCTTTTAGCGTGTTATTTTATTAGGATGGACAGTAGGATGGACAGTAGGATGGACAAAAAATAGTTATAAAAGCTGTTTTTTATATGTAAAAGGGCATCAAATAGATACTTTAAACATTGAAAACAAGTGATTGAATGGGGGATAATACCAATAAAACAAGGTATTAAATATTTATAAAACACTATAAAACAGTATTTTATGTCACTTTAATGCATTTTTATACTTAGAAAATTGTGTATAATTAGTTTTTAGACCCTATTAAAGTTCTTAATTGCAGCATTTCTGCCTCTAAATCACTTACACGATTGTACATATCTGCTGGATCCTGGAAGTCGAATATAAAAGCGGTCTTAAGTGTCCATACTTCCACTATATCTTCTAACTTAATGGGATAGCTGGGAAATTCTGCTCGGTTATCTGATTTTGCAAATAGGTTACCATATTTTTTAAGGCGATTTAAACAGCGTTTTATGACAATTCCATCTTCTTTAGATACGATAATATAAATATGATTGTCTTTAATGGTTTCCTGCCAATCCTCACACCACTCACCTACGGCAATTGCACCACTGTGAATAGTTGGATACATGGAATGCCCTTTAACCTCAAACATTCTAAAAGTACCATTATTTAATTTTGGCAATCTATAAGCCGGAAGCTGCTGCAAAAATTCGGGATCTTCATATCCATGTAAATAACCGGCCTGGGCAGGAACGGGAACCATTATTATATTTTCGTTTCCTTGATTATCTACGGTTACTAAATTAGGGATGCTACCTTTATAATTGAATTTGGGCTCCTCGATGATAGAAGTTTCCAATCTTTTATCGTACTTATCTCCTTCACCATTGAGCAACCAATACAAATCTACATTTGAAAACTTGTTTGCAATATTCTGAATCATATCCAGACTTGGTTCAGGGTATTTATTGTTCCTTTTATCTAGGTTAAAGATCCTATTAAGCTTCTGAGAACTTGAAATACCTGCCATCTGAGCAAACTTTCTCACACTCCCATTTGCTTCTGAATCAATTAGGTACTGAATCCTTTTATTTATAGCTGGTAATTCCATAATTGAAAAAATATTTTCAATTTATTGCTTACTTGTTTGCAATTATTGAAAACTTGTTTGTATATTTGTTTCAAATCGTTTCAAAGTACGTCAAAATATGGATAATATCAATGAGGAAAATCGTAAAAGCAGAGAAAAGCTATACAAAAAGTTACGCTACGGTGATATGGGTACCATAGCTGCTTCAGCTAAAACAAGCCGATCCTCAGTTTGGAGATGGTTTAAAGGTACCAACAATGATTCCACCATCGAAGATGCCGTAAATGCACTATTGAATCTACGCAGAGAAAAGCTAGAACAATTAATTAAAGACCAAGCATAATGCAGACCCAAGTATTTGAATACTATAATAATTCTATACTATGTGTGAACCAAGATGTATTCACAAATCTTGGGTTGCTAACAAGTAGTCAGTTTCAGAAATGGTGCCAACGCAGCAAATTAAAGCGTCTACGTACCGCTGGTAACGGTAGAACCGGACTTATTGATTATAAGTCTATCCCTGAAGATCTCCTGGACAAAATAAAAGCCACCTTCGGAGATCCCTATCGTAAAGATGATGTACAAACCTTCGTTAATCGTCTTGAAAATGATACTGAAGCCGCCAGCTTTCTACAAAAGGCGCATCTTTCACAAGAAAAAGAGTATCAATATTATATCGAGGCTCAGATCCTTAACCTTTATGGCACATTACTACAAGAGATTGAAATTAAAAAATCAAGAAATCCCGGTTTTAAGAAAACGGCTGCAAAACGCGAGATCGCTAAGATTATTAGTGAGCTAAAAACATTACGATTTGATTCCGGTAAACAAAGATTTCCACACAACCTTCCTTCTAATCCTCGCGCATTAGAGCGTCGCTACAATGATTACAAAGAAGATGGCTATGAAAACCTTATTCATGGCGGTACCGGGAACAGTAACACTAAAAAAATCAAAGGAGCCATTGCAGATTGGATATTGGCTACCTACTGCCTACCTCATAAGCCTACTACTACTAAGGTGCATACAGAATATATGCAGATTCGCCAGGACAAAAAATGGCCTGTAATTTCTGAAGAGGCTATCTATAAATGGCTGCAAAAAACAGAGCAGCGCATTGTGTGGGTACTTGCTCGTCACGGTCGTGCCGATTGGATCAACGAATTTGGCCATAAAGTGAGCCGTGATAAATCTGACTGGTTTCCTAATTGCTATCTGGCGATTGATGGTTCTAAACTCGACTGGATCCATTACAAAAAAGGAGGACATTACGATATGGGAGCAGATCTTAAGATCGATGTGGTTTTCGACGTCTACAGCGAGAAAATCATTGGTTATTACTGCGGGACAGATCATGAAAACTATACGCAGCACTTCTCTGCAGTAAAAATGGCACTTTCTGAGAGTATGAAAAAACCTGCTTTGTTCACTTATGACAACCAGGGCGGTCATAAAACAGAAGAAATGCAAAATCTATATGATCGTGTAGTAACAAATAACGCCGGTGAGCATTATCCACACCGTGCCAATGAACACGGATCGCCGGTAGAGCAATTATTTGGACGTTTTCAGCAGCAAATTCTTAACCAGGTATGGTGGAGTGATAAACAGGCCGTAAACGTGCGTAAAAGGGATAGTAAGCCGAACATGGAATTTATTAAGAAATTCCGTCACAAGCTTAAAACGGTAGAAGAATGTATTGATGCCGTAGAATACTACGTGTATAAATGGAATAATTCTAAACATCCCTTGTTTGATGGAGAAAGTCGTAACGATGTATACACTCACCAACAAACTTACGAGCTAGAACAGCTTAACGAGCTGGATATGATGAATCTTTTCTGGATTACCTCAAAAGAAGCCCTCACTTACACCGCTACAGGTATTACACCAACAATACGCAAAGAAAAGTATCATTTCGAGGTATATGATGCCGATGGTAATGTAGATGTTGAGTTTAGGAATAAATATACAGGTTGCAAATTCTATTACCAGTATGATCCTAACCAATTGGATAACTATGTAAGGCTGCACTTAGCAATGCCTAATGGCGACACTAAACACGTGGCCGATGCTCAGCCAATCAAGAAAGTGCGAAATATCCCAGCACTTATGGATGAACATGATATGAAGCGTAAACACAAAATGCTACATGTACGTGATACGCAGCTATCGCAAATCGAAAAAAAACTGGAGGCATTACGCCACCGTACCAATATCACTGAAGAATCATTAATCGAAGCACAGGAACTGGAGCTTAAGTTTAAAGGGAGAATCCCAAAAGAACGTAGAACCGAGGCGGAAGCCGGTGCCGGATCCTGGGTAAATAAACTATAAACTATGGAAAATTCACTAAAAACCGCAATTGTAAAAGAAGTAACCTGGCTTTCAGAAAAGCTTAGCCAGCGTGTTATAGCAGGTAAAGCTCAGGTATCCAGTGCCACGATTAGCCAAATGATTGCAGGAAACTGGACAAACATTTCAGATAACATGTTCCGTAAGGTTAAAAACAACCTACGTATTGATCTTAACTGGAACGTTGCCATTACAAACAACCTTAAAGAAGTGTATAGCTTTTGCCACAATGCCCAGCAACAAAGTTTGGCTATTTGTATAAGTGATTCTGCTGGAAAAGGAAAGTCTAACGGTTTTAAATTCTACGACCGTCAAAATAACGAAGTAATCCATCTGGAGTGCAAAGCGAGCTGGAGTAAAAAGAGCTTCTTAAAGAATCTGCTAATTGTTATGGGAGTATCACCCGTAGGAACTACAGAAGAAATGCTGGAGACCTTCAATGAAGAAATTAAAAAGTTGAATCGTCCCCTTTTAATTCTAGATCAGGCAGATAAACTTAAGGATCCTCAGTTAGACCTCTTTATGGAGTTCTATAACGATCACGAAGGTCACCTGGGAATCATTCTTAGCGGAGTAAAAGCTTTAGAAAAACGAATCGATAAAGGTCGCCAGCGTAAAAAAGTTGGGTTTGATGAGATCTACAGCAGATTCGGTTCTAAATATATCAGCCTGGATCCTGTTCGAAAAGCAGATGTGGCAGAGATATGCAAAGTTAACAGTGTTGAAGATCCTAATATCATTCAAACCATCTACGATACCTGTGGCGGCGATCTAAGGCGTGTACGACGTGAAATACAGAAATACCATATATCACGCCAACCAGAAATAAAACTAACGGCATAAATGGCAAAAATCAAACGAGCGGTATCGGTTGATGAACTGTTAAAGAAAAAATTTAAGGTCTTTCCATTAGAAGGCAAATTCAAAGATCTATTGGGTACACCAGAAAGGACTGGACACTGGTTTTTTTATGGCGAATCCGGTCACGGTAAAACAACACTAATTATGCAATTAGTAAAGGAACTTACAAAATACGAAAAGGTGGAATATAACACCTTAGAGGAAGGTGCTCGCCTGAGTATGCAAATGGCTGTTGAGGGAAATAGAATGAATGAGTGTCGAAAAGGAACCTTTAAAATTCTTAATAAACTTCCTATTGATCAGGTTAAAGAGCGTTTACGCCGCCATAAATCCGCGAAAATACTTGTAATGGATAGTGTGCAGTATACATTTCTTACTAAAAAAGATTTTTGGGAAATAGATGAAGAGTTTGGACAATCACACTTGATTCTATGGAATTCGCACGGAAGAGGAAAAAGACCTTTAGGAGCATTGGCTGAAGCTATAATGTTCCATGCAGATCAAAAAGTTTTTGTACAAGGCTACAGAGCCTATTCTAAAAGCCGTACAAGCCGCGGAAAATTGACAGAGCCTTATACCATTTGGGAGGAAGGCGCAAAAGAATATCACGATCCACTATAACTATGAAACTAATACAAGAATTACTGGAGATGGCTCCGGGAACTTACGAAAAGATGGTGATAAACCACTATCACAAATGGTGTACCCGTCATGGCTTTGATGATGTAGATGTACAAAAGCTAATAGCCAATGCTGCATTATTTGCCTGGTGGCTGGAGGAGTATCAAAAGCAGGAATGGAAATTCTCTAAACGTGCCATTGATTTTTTTGGCAAGGCAGATCGATTTGTACTTAGAGCCTACCATCAAGAGCATGTAACTAAAGTAGATCACTTGTTTTCAAGATCACTGCTAAGAGCCGCGAGACAACAAAAACCAATAACACCGCAATACAATTAAAATGGAACAAGTATTACAAGATAGGATCGATCAGCTACGGGATGTCATTGCCTGGTCGAAGGAAAACGGAGGTTTAACGGATGGACAAAGGATATGCCTTCATCAAATCATAGCAAAGTCAATGCATGATTTAGAAAGCTTAAAAGAAGGGATTGAGATCTCAGCAACCTTTGTCTTCCCTAATCAAATTGCTGAAAAAGTACCGCACATTATTAGGGTAATCCAAAACACCAACTGGGAAAAAAAAGAATTCAAATATTAATTAAAACGAGAACACGAATGGCAAGCGAAGATCAATTAGTAGAAGCTTTACTTCTTACAAAAAAGTGGAATGAAAACATCGTTGATCAATTAAACATGATCATTAATGCAGATGAGGATACCAATTTTATGGTAGAAAGTGAATCAGGAACTGAAGGTAGAATCCCAGTCGATAAGAAAGATATAAAAGGATTGAAATACGGAATTATAATCGCAAAAGGTATGATTGAAAAATTCCCTGTAAAAATAAATAATAACGATAACGAAGATTAATAATGGAGACAATTAATAAGCCACTAGACCAAATGACCGATGCCGAACTAAAGGCAGAAATGAAACGCCGCGAGGAAGTGAGACAGGAAGATCGCAAAGCGTATAAAGAACTTTCTCATGAAACGGTACCAGGATTGCTAACGCAGCTTAAAAATGCCAGCTATTTCCTGGAGGACATCAAAACTGAAGTGTTTAAAGGCGTGACAAGTTTACTCGAGTTAAAAGATAAAGCCTATGGCATCAAAGACGAACAGCAATCGCATACCTTCTCCACAGAGAACGGTGACAAAATTACGCTGGGGTATCGAGTAAATGATGGCTGGGACGATACTGTAGGATCTGGGATTGCCAAAGTGAATAAATTTATTGAAAGCCTGGCAAGGGATGAGAACTCCGCAAAATTAGTTAAGACCATCAATCAGTTACTCAAAAAGGATGCTAAAGGCAACTTAAAGTCCAACCGGGTAATAGAACTGGATAAGTTAACGCTGGAATTTGATGATGCCGATTTTACAGACGGTGTAGAGATCATTAAAAAAGCCTATAAGCCTGTGGCAAGCTGCTATTTTATAGAAGCATCTTATAAAGATGCTCAGGGTAAAGACCAAAACATACCGCTTTCTATAAGCTCGGTAGATTTTCTCGAAGGTACTAAACTGCCTTATTTCGATAACCATAAAAAAGAACTGTAATTATGAAAACACTAGATCCACTAGTATATATAAAAGTAGGCTTAGCCGCTTTTTATATGGGCTTACTTTCCATAGTTGCATTATCCCTGGACAGTATTATTCCACTGTTTTTTATCGCTCTAATACCACTTGTTCTTCGAGAAATCGACGCGGTGGAATACGTAGAGGAACTACCAAAACAAAAAGAAGATGAAAGTACACATCCATCCTCATAAAGACGGTGACCAGTTCCTGGTGAATGGCAAACACGTTCGCCAGGATATGGACGGCAACTGGATCGCCAAACCGGAACTGAATCCAATTGAAGAGAAGTTCTTTGGCGAATACCTGAAAACAGACAAAAAGTTGAGCCAACCGCTCACTGCAACTTATAAAACCTAAAATAGATGGGTTGGCGTTTGGATAACAAAAAGCCCTGCATGGGTTGACAACGACAAACCTGCCTTTATCGATCGATAGCCCTTAAAATTTTTGTCGACGATAAAGGTCAAAGGATAAACACCAGGTAAGCATCATAGTCCATAAGGTTTGTAAATGCCGCCCACTGTGAGCGATATCACAGTACACTCCCACGCACTATAAAGGGTGTTTTGCAAATAACGCAATGCGTTCAGGTTCGAGTCCTGCCGTGGGAACAATAAGGTTAAAGCCTAATAATATATAATTATAAGTCCTTAGCCTTTTAAACTTCAACTTATGAAAGCACAAGCATCACAACGCAAACAGCTGTATAGATTGTTCCAATACAATAAAGAAAACGAAGCTTTTCATGTACAGCAAACTACCGGAGACCAATCCAAAACTACAGCTGCAGATCTAAGTATGAGCCAGGCCACAAAACTTATAAGATCCCTTACTCAAAACTGGGCGGTTTTCGACAAGTATAACCAAAAACATAAGTATATCCTCTCGTTGCTATACCAGTTGGGATGGACAAAAACCGGCAAAGGGATCAGGGAAACATCAGAGCTACCCGATCTCAATAGGTTATCCTCTTGGTTAAAAAGTAAAAAAAGCCCGGTTGTGAAGCCATTGCAGGATATGAGTCCGGAAGAAACCAGTATAATCATTTTCGTACTTGAAAATATGGTATTAAGCAATGCAAAAAAGAAAATTAGGATAAAATGATAATGACAAGGTCTGCATATAAGTTTTGGAGCGGCGGCAAAGAGTGGCCTCGGGAGATTGCCTATAAGGAGACAGATATTTGGGGCAAAGAGAATTATGTTACCTATAACGAAATCTTACAAAAAAAAACCGCTCGACAACATAATAATTTAGAACGTAATCGATCATTTTCTTATTGGAAACCCTGTTTTGTTTGGGTTTTTGAAAACGCTAACGCTTTTCCATTTGGAGGTTGGTATCTATATGTAAAAACACTTGATCAAGATTATTCAATCACTTTTCGTAATCCAAGGCACGATATTTTAAAAAAAGCATTAGAAATTTTTCCGTGTGGTGTTTTGCCCTTTTTAGAGAATTTTGATGAGTGGTGCAAATCTTTTGCGAACACATACACACGCAAAGCCTTCAAAAGAGATAAAAATCAAGGTTTAGTGTTGGCTTATGCTTTAGTTGATACCTGGGGCAATTTAAAAGACTTGAAATCAAGATGAAGTTTAAACCCAATAATTCTGAATTTAAATGTGAGCATCCCCTAGAACCTGTAATCCGTGTGCTAGGCGCGAATTGTAATTGCGAAGTCACGGTATTAGCCTGCCCACTTTGTGGTGAGCATTTAGACGAACCCGAAACCGATTGTTAGTTATGGAAAAAGAGACCTATCGGGAAGCCAAAAGCATTTTAGAGGAAATCGATAAGATTGAAAAAAAACAGGAATTACTTAAAAGCTACGGTAAACGAAAGGATGATGAACAATACAACGATTGCCTGTACACTGCTTACGATACTCTGGAAATATTACGATTAAAATGGAAAAAGAAATTTGAAGATTTATGAAAGTTGAATTACACCTAAAACCCGATGCGCTTATCGCTGTAAATAAATTACTTCAACAAGTCTATAAACTTCCGGTAAGTACAGATAAACGTGAAAATATTTATAAAAGTATTGGTTTTGATTTAGCTGATAAGTTTGATAAAAAACATAAGAACTTAATTAAAAAGGCAGATCTATTCTCAGACAAGCCTATTAAGATCACTCTAAAATATCATGAAGCTTGGGCGATGGAAGAAATCATTTTAGAGCTTATTGCTCAAGAAGATAATCCCTACTTCAAAAGCTTGCAGCAAAACACGATCAATAAAATTAATGAGAAAATAGTATGAAAACACCAAAAATCTACATCGCTGGTAAAGTAACCGGTGAGCCTATAGCAGAATGCACCATGAAATTTGGTGAAGCACAAAAACAAATTGAAAAATTGGGGATAGAAGCGATAAATCCACTAGAAGTAGTTGGCAGCTTTAAA
The DNA here is from genome assembly GCF_056859415.1 of Zunongwangia sp. L-65. Lineage (NCBI taxonomy): Bacteria > Pseudomonadati > Bacteroidota > Flavobacteriia > Flavobacteriales > Flavobacteriaceae > Zunongwangia > Zunongwangia sp. L-65. The sequence goes on along the minus strand of NZ_JBSXOK010000055.1, from coordinate 37,394 downwards.
GTAACCTGGGAACAGGCAATGCGAAAATGTATAAAAGCATTAATGGAGTGTGATGCCATCTATGTATTACCATGTGCCGAAAATAGCAAAGGAGCCGGTTTAGAATGTTCCCTGGCAGCAAATCTAAACATTCCTATGTACGCAGAACTGGAGAACCTAAAAAAAGAACTGCAGTAATGGAACAATGCACAACATATACTGTAAAGCATAAAAAAGCCAGAATTTTATGGGAGTTTAAATACGATTTAAAAGGTAATTTAAGATCCTTTAAAGTAGATGATAAACCGCTAAGTCCTTCCCAGTTAAACTTCCTTTTTACAGAGCAAAAATTCCCCACAAGCCAGACCATTATGAAAGAGGTCTGGATGAGTGCAAAAAAAAGCGAGTTTGAGATAGTTGTCGGAGAACCTGACCTGAGTTTTCCAGCTTTTTGGAATGCTTACAATCATAAGATCGGGAAAAAGAAGATGGCAGAAAACACCTGGAATAAAATGAGTAGAGCAAGAAAGATAAAAGCTTTGTTGGGCATAAAGGATTATGATAATTACCTGAGCCGCAATCCTGGTATTCAAAAAGCTCACGCTACTACTTACTTAAACCAGGAATATTACGAGAATGAATATAAATCAGCAATATAATGAGAACACTACAAATTGAAGAAATTAAAATAGGAATGCAAATATTAACTGAATGTAATGATGGGTTTGAAGTCCATATTGTAGAAGAATTTGATGAAGATGGATTTACAATTATTGATCATCATGGATGTAATATTTATCCCATTAATGAAGAGACCGAACCTGTTTTTTTGATTTGCGAATATGACCACAGCAGAGGATTGGCAGAAAAACACTTAAATAAGTAAAATCTATGACAATAGGATATTAACAAGTTATCTAATCATATAGTAAACATCAAAATTTTATAATCATGGAAAAAGACGAATTAATTCAATTATTTGACAGCTATCTAAATGAAACCGGGCAATGGTTTGCATTCTCAGATTGGCTAATTGACAAGGAAGGTTTAACGATGACCGATGTAGGATTTGAAGAGTAAAAGTATGGATGTAAAAAATTATAAGAAAGCACACAAAGAAATCATCAATGATTGCATCAATGAGCGTATTCGTCAGGATAAAAAGTTTGGTGCAAACAGAAAACACCATCCAGCGGAGTGGTTAATGATTTTGGGCGAAGAAGTTGGCGAAGTAAATCAAGAAGGCATTAATTATACTTTTACTTTTAATGATTCTAAGGAAATAACAAGAGTCTTAGAAAATATGCGGGTAGAACTGGTTCAGGTAGCTGCTGTAGCAATGGCTTTTATTCAAGATTTAGATAATCATTATTTCGATTGCCCAACGATTTGTACCAGCTGTGAACAACGCTTTGAGTTGGAAGGGATGGCAGCAGATGATGACTGCAATTATTTCTGCCAGAAATGTTATAAAGAGCTTGCACCAATAATGAAAGCTGAATTTGATGATCTGGTGAGAAAAGGAGAAATAGAACCTAATGATTAAAATGCTATGAAACGAATTGAATTAGACAAGGGAACTGCAACCGTGATTGAAAATTATACACCTGAGACAAAAGAGGCTCTCAATCAAATGTGTACACTTTTGCTTGAAGCGGTACAGACTGAAAAGTTAAGTATTTTAAAACCTAACTGGACAGATGGAAAACTGGAAGCAGGTCAAACAATGGCTTTTGAAAGAACTGAGCATATTATAAAAGGTGCAATTAAAAATTTATAATATGCCACTATTCAGCAGAAAACCAAAACAAAAAAGCCTTAAGCAAATCAAAGCTGAAGTAACCGAGCTTAATAAGCAGTTACTGGCTTTAGGTTATAATATAGAGAACATCATGGAGTTTTGGGAAGAGACTATGGCAGAGGCTGAGATCTGCCATAATCTTCCGCCTTGCAGATGTGGAGATCCCAACTATTGCGACACCTGGTGCAGAGCGAAAGCAAGATTTGCTATGAATCCTCCAGATTAATTACGGAATGACGTAAGGACAACATTTTAATAACCTTTAATTTTATAAAATGAGAAATCAAATTTTTAGAGAAGGCTTTGATTGCGGTTATAAATTAGGAGTCAAGCGAGGTAAAACCGAAAACCTACTAATTGGCTTTTTAATAGGCTTTGCCGTTACTTTTATAATTTCTCTTATATTTATATTCTAATCATTAAAATCATTTAAAAATGGCTAAAGAAAATGAAATCACTACAGGAGATGTAGTATGTCTTAAATCGGAAAAAAATAGTGGAAATAAACATATGTTTACCGTTGGTAATGAAAAATCAAAAGGATTTTATTATTTACACTGGTATCACGAAGGTGAGTTGAAAAGTCAGTCACGACCTGTATCAATTCTTCATAAACTATTTTAATGAAAAAACTACTACTATTTTTTATCACAATTATCTTTGCCAGCTGTTCTTCAGACGACGATTGCACCTATCGCAGTGAAAGAACCGCCGAAATACTTGCAGAAATTAAAGATCTGGAGGAACAAAGAGATAATGCACCAGAGCAGAATAAATCGGTATACCAGACTCAAATTGATAGATTGCAAAAAGAGTTATCACAAGATCTAGGTACCTGTAATTAAGTACTAAGAAAACATCAATAAAAAAACGGCTTGCTTTATATGAGGCAAGCCGTTATTTTTGTAGTAATGAAAGGTAAAAATAGCTTGTATAATAATTTAGTGCCAAATTCTCTGGAAGTTTTAGATTCCGGGGAGCGTAGCCAGCGTAATACTTACCTAAATCAGCGTACAGACGCAATGGCTTGCCGCTATTATTATCACGCTACCATTTGCCGCCTAAGATATGATGATTGTCTTTTACATCTTGCGGCTGAATTCTTTTTGGAACCTGATACGATCATTGGCTATCTTAAGAAACGCCAGGGCTATTGCAATAATCTTGTGACCAAACAAATCACGGCTTTAGAACTTCGAAAAAAATATCCTTTTTTCGACTGGTCTGGAAGGATAAGAACCATTACTAAAACAGATAGTCCAAACCTTTTCAATTACCAGTAGTTTCCCTAAAATCAAAAGCAAAAGGAATAGCCACTACCTTGATGCCGTCCGGGCGTTTCTCCTGGTAAAATTGTTTCCTGGACAGTGAGTTAAAATACTCAGACTCGTAACCATGTAATTTTTGTCGTACCGCCTCTACATCATCATAATATTGCAGGCTTTTATCCCTGGCAAGTTCCGGTGTTTTGGTGGATGTTTCTCCATTAAAGTTCCAGGCTAATCGAACCGTTAGGATCGCATCACAATTCTGGATCGTACGGTTTAAATCTTCGGTTTTTGTGATTTGGATCTCTACGAGCGCGCAAGGGAAAAGCACCGGTGGTCTTTCAAAGTTGAGTTGTCCCTTATCTTCATCAACCCAATTAAGTGCTGGAATCTCATCCAGTAAAGCGGTGATTTCTAAAAATATTGCTTTCATTGATTAAATGCTTTGATTAAACGATCTTTTAAAATTCGGTTCAGGCTTCGGCTATGCCCCATAAATTGGCGTCTTGGAAATTGAATGTCATAATTACGAGTATGTGGCTTAATTTTCTGTTTCTTGCCTTTCCCCATAAAGTTGGAATTGGTATAGCCGCGAACCTTTGCCACTCCCTTAATACGTAACCCCTCGTTATGTACCCTGGCATAGGGGACTTTGCTATTTCCTGCAGATATGACTACCTGATCTGCAGTAACGGTAGACGGCCTAATAGAAGCCTGTAATGCGCCGGTACGTGTTAAAATTCTACCTTTACCCCTGGTTTTGTTTGCTGCATATTTTTTAGATAGCGCAGGCCAGGGTTTACTATTCCATTCCTGTGTCTTAAAACGCTCTTTATAGTATTCAGTAGCCGTTTCGGCCACAACATTAGGCACACCAACTTCAAAGCGATGCTCCCATTTTGAAAACCAGTTATTTATTTGCTTTTCATAGTTCATTTTGACTAACTTTGTATTTAAGTTGAAAACGGCGGTTAACGAGTGGCTAACACCTAACGGATGATGGGAGCAACAAGGACTGATAAAGACAGCGTCGTTGGATATTAATCCGTAATTAAACCCCGGAAGCTTATTCCGGGGTTTCTTTTTACTGCTTTACTAAAAGTCCACTCCTTAGCTTTTCTATAATGCCTTTTTTTTCAGCCACTTTATACCAGGTTAAAATTTCTAGCTCTCCATTCTTTAAACGCCCGGTAACCGCATAGGTTTCGCCTTGATAATATTTTACATATCGAATGGCATCCAGATCTGTTCCCTGTATCCATACTTCATCTGGAGCGAATAACCCCTGTTTTAAAACCTCTAAAAGTTGTACCCGGTGCGCACGTTTCTTTTTGCTGTCACTGGTATGCCTCTTGTAATTAGCCGGCTTCAATTCCATAGGTCGCCCATTATAATCTCTAACCACTTTTTTACCATCGAGTTCTTCTAAGCCTTCCCAAAATTCATTGGCGGTACCAGAATAATCTGGAGCATCTGTGGTAGCTACTTTTTTTGCCTGGCTATAGGATGGGAGTCCCCAATCTGAAGCTTTTAGTCTATTGAGTTCTTTTGATGCCTTACCAGGGAACTTACGGGTGTATTGTTGATTCGCGGTAAACACTTCCCCGGCAATTGCCCTATTTACCCCCCAACCTTGCTGATTCTCTTTGCTAAACTGTGTAGATGCTAGATAAGCATCGGCTCGCGCACGCATGGCCGGTAGCTGCGATTCATCAAACTCATGACGCATTCTTGGTACCACATAGCAACGACAGTTCCATCCGTTTGGCGGAAAGATCTTTTTCCAACGAGGATCGTTAGCCGGTAAAATCAACCCTTCTAATGAGCGGTGTGATTGCCGCACATGATCATCACCTGCTGTTTTATACTCCCAATACGGGAATAGTTCAGCCTGCTTGATTAGACGGTTATACGTTGCTGAAGCTTCCCCGGTAAGTAAGGCGGTGGTGTATTCGGTTTCTAACCAGGAACCATTGTACACCTCGACCAACACTGATGCTTGTCTGTAAAATTCGTCATAGCTTTTCGCCTGCCTAAATAACTCGTTAAGCTCTTGAATCTCTGCTAATGTTTTCGCCCCGGTAAACCGGAACAAATTCTGCTCGAACGCAGATAGCAAAGCAGGATCATCTACACCATAAACAAAACCCGGATTTTCTGCCAGATCTATTTTAGAGGCATCGTCCCAACCTTCCTTAAACGCTTTATTCAGTACTTCTGAAGTATGATAAAATAATGCAGCATCAAAGTTAAGCTTGCCGCGAGCATCCCAAATTCGTTGGATCAGCGCATCATTATCAAAATGATCACTAGCTGCTAATTTAATCGTGTGGTGACCGCCACAGTTTTGATGTGCTGCCCCGGTCGTCTCCGCCGGGGCTTTGAAAAAAAAAGGAAAGAACCGTTTTAGCCATTTTTTTAAAGCAGATTCTATAGCATCTTTATGCTGTTTTTCTGAAAGGTTCACTTCAGCAGGATCCTCTTCCTCCTTTTTAGGCTTTTCAGGTTTTTGCGCTTCCGGTGGTGTCTCTTCACTTTTCTTTTTCTGCTGATCGTAGTTTTCAGGCTTCGGAACATTAAATTTTTCATAGAAAAAATCATCATCTATGGGCAAGCCCAATTCTTTTCGCATACGTACATACATATTAAAAGCTTCTTCAGTACTAAGCTCCCTACTTTCATCCTGGATAATAAATCGACCGCCTAGCGTATCAAAACCGTAAGATTGTAAGATTTTAACAAAACGAGAGTTCAGCACCTTTCTAACAAAAGTAAGGTCGTTCTCATGTTTTTCCTCGTCCTGTTCACTATGGGTTTCTGATTGTGCATAGCCGGAACTGGAACTGCTCTCGGTTGTTTCAGTAGTTCCTAGTAAAGCCTTCGAAATTTCATTGTTAAGAAATCTCAAGAAATTTCCATGCGCATCACCCGTGGCATTGGTGTTATTTTCTTTAATATCGATTGTGGTACCATCGGGACGGATAATCGTACCCCCTGCGCCAATGTTGTCTAAAGCTTGCTGTAATTGTAGCCGTTGCTTTTCATCGAAACCATTCCACATCGCATCGATTAGCGGATTCCCGAACGTCTGAATAAACGCGGCGTAATCTCCAAGTCCGCCCCTTTTTAAAATGGCATAAGGAGCCGCTTTCATATACAGTCCCAGATCTTTCACTTTTCCCACCTCCATGATAGTTTTGGCATAGATCCCTTCACGGATATTAATCCCGTCTTCACCATAAGCCTGGTACGAAACAATACCATGTTCCGGACGGTAGTTCAATCGATGGATCAGTCCGGCATCCATTTCCCAGGATCCGTCCTGATCTTGCCAGAAGCGTGGCTCTAAAATGGAATATCCCCAAAATTTGGAATTAATAATCTCATCGAGTAGATCATCAAAACCAATGCTATCGATCACTTCGTTAATAGCATCAACCGGAGTACCGTCTTTATCTACAAATTGCCATTTTGCCGATTTTACGGGATCCCTTCTTTTCCCGGTTACAGCCTCTACATGTCCATCGAGATCGACATCAGCGTAAAGGTTATAAAGTAATGTACGTCGTGGAATTTGAGACTCGGCACTCTGTATCGCCTGCCGCCATTTTGGAATGTTCTGCTCGGTACGATTATAAGGTCGTATTTCAATTTTATGCGTAACTATTGCGGGAGGTGCTCCGCCCGGTTTCTTTACGTTTCCCCCCTTGCCCCCAAAGGGGGAGTTTCTTGTATTTGTTTTTTTAGCCATGTTTAAACTAAGTTTAAATGTTATTTAAAGCCCCTTCGGGGTTTGGGGATTTACCATCTTGTGGGTCTTTTTGGTGCGCTGCTTACGTGAAATGCTCCGGTTGGTTCCTTTTCAGTTTCGGCAAGTTTCCATTTAGGAACTATCTTCCCGGATTGTATTCCTTTTAGCCAGTCCAGCGCTTCATCATAGCGTGTTTTACGAAGTCTTTCGTCAATACTGGCATTGGCCAACGCAATAAAATGCCATACGGCCATGTCTTTCACGCACATAAGCAAAGTTGGATCCCTATCTCCCTCTTCCGCTCCAAAAAGAGCGTCTGTATCAAATCTTGTTAAATAGCCCATCGCCTGTCCTTCAGCCGAGGCAATAGCGTCCATAAGTACTTCGTCATCTTTACGAGATATCGCATCGATAAGCTCTGGGTACATGTGGGTATTAAAATCTTCAGGTGTTACCATAGTTTTTATATTGAATACCGCTTAGCGGTTTACCATCGTTTGTTGTTTTTACGGCCACCGGCCATCGTTTGAATTTGCGAAGTATCACTGGCAATTTTATTGTTCACTTGCCACACACCACCTTCTACCGCATCGGGGCCATCATCGTGTGCTCGGCTTGTCGGCGATAATGCAAGAAATTGATCCTCCATATTTTTCATGTGGTCACTTCCTTTAAGCTTTTTGTTGAATACCAATTTTTCAGCCCGGTTGAGTGGTTCCAGCAAGCTTTCAATTCTGAAAAACTTTTCCGGTTTGTCCCGTGGATCCGGTACCAGTGGTAATGTTATTTTGTGGCGTTTATTTGCTTTTTGAATCTCGAGCTTTAAAGTATCATCGATCCACGGCCACTCGATAAAGAAATAAACGGGAGCACTCCCGGCCACATATTTTAAAATGTCATATTGCCAGTCGAGCATATCTGCAGTAGTGGTTTGCGCACAGAATACCTTGATGACGTGATACTCATCTTTATATTTACCGATGAGTACTGTTGCTTTGTAGTCGTTCTTTTTTCCACTCTTATACGAAGGATCGGTATAGGCAACTAAGAATTTATAGCGGTTAAGCGGCATTACTTTCCCGTAGTGTAGTTTTTCAAATACTTTCCCTTTTGTGATTGGATTGTTAAAGTATTCGCCCTGAGCTGAGATATAAGATATCTTGCTTAGCGCACGGTCGATCATCGCCTCGGTGTTCTTTTGCGGCCAGGTAGATTTTCCGTGTTTATCCCGGATATTGATCACTTCAGCATAGTCGGCAATCTCAATCGCTTTTTTCATGCAGCAATGCTCTGCAATGATGTTTCCGCAGAAAATAACCAGTAAGGGATTAGAGATGGATCTAGTCGCGTAGAAAGCACGTTCCAGCCAATCCCACTTTTTATCGACCGTGTCGGGGTTTCGGCAATCTTCATCAGTATCAAAATCATCAATCAAGAGTACATCAGGACGCACGTTTTCATTTCGGGTACCACGAGGAGACTGCCCGGCACCAATAGCACGAAAGGCCACACCCTTTCGCGTAATGAACTCAGAGTCTGTCCAGCTACCGTGTTTTTCCTGGATGCCATAATCGTTAATAATACGATTGTTTTTTTCCAGAAGTACTTTATACGGCTTTAGCAGACGCTCCGCATTATCTTTAGAATTACTGGTAAGCACTACGTTACGCTTCAAGCCGGTAAGCGTAAGCTTCAGGACTTCCATCATGGTACGTCCAGACTTGGACAGCTCTCGCGACCAGGGACGGGCTTCGTACCATTCGGGATTGTAAAGAACCCTTTTGGTTGCTTTGATTTGGAAGGGTGCCGGTTCTGAGGTATAGAATTTAGAGAAATAATATTTAAACCAGGCTTCATGATCTTTTTCAAGTTCAGTTACCCGTTTTCGTTTCTCCCTTTCCGTTTCATTTGATTGGATCGGCGCATCCCGGTTCATGTCCTGGACAAACTCATCCCAGTCAAATTCCGCTCTTTTATCGGCAGGTTTTAGCATTACTTAATGATCGATTTGATGAATACATCAGCCAGGTTGGTCACTTCTTTTGCTTTCTCGTAGTCATCCTGGCGAATATGATTGATGAAATTTTTAAGCACCTCGATAGTATCGGCTACAGAAGTATCGGTTTCTAACTGGCGCACCGCTCCGGTAAGTTTCACCAGCGCATCGGCTTCTTTCGAGTTCGCAAAGCGTTGGCCTTTTGGGCGATTCATAATCGAATCGTTAAGCTCTGTGATTTGCATGTAGAACCGATGTAGTTCTGCATCCTTCGTAATAATCACACTTGCCCTTAGATTTTCCCAGGCTTCATCTTTGATCCATTTATTGATCGTTTGGGGTGTGGTACCCACACGCTCGGCCAGTTCTTTTTGCACCGTAACGCCCTCTACCGTATAAAGCAGCTTCGCATGATCATACTTTCGCTGCATTGCTTCTGTTCTTGCCATGCCCCAAAATTGCACACCTTATACAGCATCTAAAAAATGACTCTCGCTAAGCACCTCACGAAGTGAGGACTAAGCACCCATTTGGCGAGGTGCTTAGCCGGAAGCTGTTTTTTTTCAGCCTTTCCTTCGCTTTTAATTTGCTTCAAGATTTTACACGAATTGATTCAGCATGAAAAAAAGTAGCAAGCGATTTCCGATTAACACAGAGGTTACCAATGGTAATGGCTTTAGAGTATCTACAGAAGGTGTCGATCTATCACATTTTAAGCTTAATCCTCTTTTACTCTGGATGCATGTACGTCCAAAAGGAAAGAGTAAAGATGAAATTCTACCGCTTGGATATTGGGAAGATATACAACTGAAAGATGGTCAGATCACTGGAGTACCTGTATTTGACGATGAAGATGAATTTGCCATGAAAATTTATCGAAAGGTTGAAAATGGCAGTATTAAAGCTGCTAGTGCAGGTTTAAAGCCGGTAACTTTTAGGCTTAAATCAGGTGAAAAATGGCTTGAAAAATCAATTTTGAAAGAAGCAAGCATCTGCGATATGGGATCCAACCATGAATCTGTAGGAGTTGTCCTTTATGATGACAACGATCAGTTAATTACGCTTGCTGAAGCATTACCAAAGGATTTTAACAAAAACGACGATATGAAATTACTTGAATTATCTGCGGCTTCAGTATTGCCGCTATTAAAACTTAAAGAAGATGCGAGTGCTGCAGATGCACATTCAGCAATTCTTAACCTGGTAACAACATCAAACAACCAGGCAACCGAAATCGTAACGCTTAAACAAGAGAAAACCGATCTAAAAAAGGAGTTAGATGATCTTAAAAAAGCTGATGAAAGTACTAAGATTACAGCCTTAGTAGACAAAGCCGTAGAAGATCGTAAGATCACAGCCGATCAAAAAGCTAGTATGATCAATCTTGCCGAGTCCAACTACGACAGCGCAAAAGCTTATTTAGAAAGCTTAACACCATCCCCAACGGTAGCAAGCCAAACCGGTAAAGGTGGCGATGCTGCAAAAGAGCTTATGAAGCTTAGCTGGAAGGAACTGGATGCACAAGGAAAACTTATCCAGCTTAAAGAGGAAAACTTTGATGGCTTCAAGGAAAAGTTTAAAGAGGAATTTAAAACCGATTACAAATAACCCAAATCATCAAAAAGCCAGGAACATCACCTGCATTCATTATTCAAAAAACGAACAACATTAAACATCATGAAACAATTTAAGCCTTTACATTTACTCTTGAACGCATTTATTGTGTTTCTTATCGGTACGGCATTCTTTGCACCTACTCTGGATTTAGTAGCAGCTTCATTTGCAATTGGAGCTATCACCGGTACCGCCTTAAAATTTATCCCTGAAACCAAAAATCTTGCATTTATGGCCATTCAGGTGCAGATCTGGGAGAACCATATCGAACAGGAGATTTTTAAGGATAATACCTTTCTTAGAATGTCGCACAATGCCGATGATAATGTAATCAATAGCCGTGCGGTTCATATTCCACAGTCTGGAGGTAGCGGAAATGTTGTTAAAAACAGGACAAACCTACCTGCAAGCGTTAGAAAACGTAATGATACCGATGTAATTTATTTATTGGACGAATACACTACAGATCCGGTATTTATTCCCAACGCTGATACCAAAGAGCTTTCTTATGACAAAAGAAATTCTGCTTTAGGTGAAGACCGTGATAAAATTGTAGAAACGGTTGCAGAGGAGACGATTTACAACTGGTTGCATTCTCCCGTATTTGAAGCTTATGGAGCAACATCACTCCCTGCTGGTAACGTTCTTACGACTTCAGGTAATGCAATAGCTGCAACTGCACCAGGCGCGACAGGAAACCGTAAGGCATCAAGCATTTCAGATCTACAAAGAATGCAAACGCATTTCCGCCAAAATAAAAGATGGTTTGAAGGTCAGATGTATAGCCTTTTAAGCCCTGCGGACTTAGCTACGATGTTTCCTGCAGATAGCGTTTTAACCGCTACTTATATGCAAAATGTAACTGAAAAGGAACGTCGTGAAGGTGTGATTTTAAAAGCTCAGGGTTGGAATATCATGACCAGAAACTCGGTTGCCTATGTAGCTGATGACGGAACTATTAAAGCTCCGGGAGCTGTTGGAGCAACCACAGATGACGAAGCTTCATTATTCTGGTATAAAGATGCTGTGGAATTTGCGATGGGTGGCGTTGAAGCTTTCGAAAACTTAAGAGATCCACAGTACTATGGGGATATTTATTCATTCCTGGTACGATCTGGAGGAAGAGCAAGAAGAGCCGGTTACGAAGGAATCGCGCTATTAAAACAAGCTAAAACCGCATAACCATAAATAGTAGTGGATTGGCGGTGGCTGCCCCGTAAGGCAGTTGCCGCCTTAATAAAAATACACCATGTCAGAATTATTACAAAATGTTCTCAGTTTTCTTGGTGGTGGTGTTTTGCTTGGAATTTTAACGTGGATTATCAGTAACCGAAAGGATAAGCGCGAAGGCCTACAACAGGTAATTGACAATTATAAGGATGATAACAAAAGACTTAGGGACGAATTTTCAGAACTCAAAAAGGCTTTTGAAAAGGAAAAAGGAGAAAGAAACCATATAGAACTACAACTGCGTAGCGAAGTGATGCAATTGCGAAACAAGCTTTTGATTATGGAAAGTGCGCACTTGGATCTGCCGGTACCGCAATGGCTAAAAGATGTAGATGGTACAATGCTGGCGATAAATAAAGCTTACGAAAGTACATTCCTTGAGCCAATGGATAAAGAAGCTTCAGACTATATTGGAAAAACCGATAAAGATGTTTGGGATAAGGCTACAGCTGAAAGTTTTGCAAGTAATGACCGTATTGTAATGCGCAGCAAAAAACCTTTTCAGACGCAGGAATCCATAAAGCTGGAAAACCATATTGAGGTCTGGGAAATACTGAAGTATCCGCGATTTAGCGGTAATACGCTTATAGGTATTGGCGGCATCGCCTTTAAACGAATTAAAGATCAAACAACATCAGCAAGAACATGAGGAGAATTGATTATATAGTATTGCATTGTACTGCGGGATCTCAAAATCAATCCATAGCATCCATTAAAAGTTTTTGGAAAAATACATTGGGCTGGAAAAATCCAGGCTATCATTTCATTATTAAGGCTAATGGTGAAATTGTTCAATTAGCACCACTTTCACAAATAGTAAATGGTGTAAAAGGAAAGAATGCTAATAGTATTCATATTAGTTATACCGGCGGTCAACATGGTATTGATAATAGAACCTGCGAACAAAAAGAAGCTCAGGAGAAGAAAGTACGTGAGCTAAAATGTCAATTTCCTAATGCCAAAGTTGTAGGTCATCGAGATCTTTCTCCAGATTTAAATGGAGATGGAATCATTCAATCCAATGAATGGACAAAACTTTGTCCTTCTTTCGATGTGGCTAAATGGCTAAAATCGATTGGTTTAGTATTAGCCTGCCTATTCATTGTTGGTTGCGGTGGTTCTAAACGTCCGATTGTAGAATCGGTTTCTACCATCGATAGTACAACGGTAACTAAATCGGTAAGATTGCGAGATACCATCGTAAGAACTCCTTATTATAAAATAGGTGTTTTTAAGTCTATTAAAGACCTGGTAAGTTCAAAAGATCCAATCACCTCGAACAAAGGTAATGCAACTGTAAGCCTTTGGGCAGAAAATGACACCATCTATGCTACTGCAGAGTGTGATTCTCTCGAAATTCAACTGCAATTAAGGGATAGCATTATCAAAACATTGCGCCAGCGATTAACCGAGAGGAACTCGGTGCAACAGGTTAAATATATCCCCTGGACAGTTAAAGCCTTAGCCTGGATTGGTGGGATTGCTGTCTTTATTACGGTGGCCTTTGTGGCCTATAAAATCTTTAAACCAAAATTTTTGTAAACATGACAAATAAAGAAGTAGCGGATCATGTATTCGCCAGAAATCCAAAAATCGATAAGGTACATGTGACCAGCGATAAGCAGGCTTTTTTTGAAAAGCATCAAGCTGAAGGCCATGCACAGCGTCTTAAAGATCAAAAGATAGAGACGTTTAGTAAAAAACTTGAAGAGGCTAAGGAGAAGCTAAAATCTAAGGTAAAAGAACTTAAATCGAAATCCACCGATATCCTTGATGGCAATGTTTCTGAAGTAGCCGATAAGGTTAAAGCCATCGATAATGTTGAAGCGCTTAATACACTTGCCGAGCGTGAGAAAGCTGGCGATGATCGTAAAGGCGTGAAAGAAGCGATTGATAAACGTATCGCTGAGCTTTCTGAAGACAACGACAACGACCAGGACGAAACCGGAACTGGTGACGACAATAACGAAAAAAACGATAACACCAAGTAAACATGGGAAAATACAAATATGGCTATAAAAGCCTAAAAATTTGGGATATCGATCCCGCCACCGGCCTTAAGGCAGATGGTACCGATTACCAGCTGAAAGAAGATATCTACCGTGATTCTTTCAACATCGTGGAAGAAGAAGGCACGGTAACCGATGAATTTAGCGAAATGGATCCAGATCCTAAAGTGAGCTTTACCGAACAGGGGAAAACAACGCTTCAGTTCTCTATTATGGATACTAGAGTAGAAACCTTAAAACTATTAAAAGGTGGGGAAGTCGTTACTGCCGACGGAAAAAAGACCTGGAGCAAACCAAGAACCAATGTACAGATCGAGAAGTACATTGAGATGGAAACTGTAGACGGGCAAACCATTATTGTTCCCAGAGGGAAATTAATGGCGCGCTATAACAATGAAGTACGCCGTAACGGTATTGCTTTACTCGATGTAACCATTAGCGTATTGGTACCTGAAGTTGAAAATCTTGCGCCAATGGACTTTGTGGAAGTAGATCCTGATTATGTAGCACCATAATGAAAAAAGAGCAGGAAAACCAGGCCACTGAACGTCTGGCCGCTGAAACTATTCTGCAAAGGGGCGTCAAGTGTAAAATTGCCGCCCCTTTTTTCCTAAGAATGTTTGGGAAAAAGACAATTACCATAAAATTGGGCAGTCCATACCAGGGTACCATGTTCCGCGTGGCTTCTTATTATTTGAGTACCGGAATTTCAGATCATAAGCTGGAGGAAATTACCACCGAGGAAGCTGTAGCGTTAATGAGCATTCATGGTAAGGCGATCTCAAAAGCCGTCGCCTGTGCTGTGTTAAATGGCTACTGGAGCGGGAAACTATTGACGAAACCTTTCGCCTGGTATCTGCGCTGGCATTGTAATCCTCGTGAGTTATTTGCCCTTATCGCCGCCTTGTTAATTTATGGAGGTACATCAGATTTTATGAATACTACCAGATCGGTACGTCAGATGAAGATCACCGCACCAAATCTGGGTCAAAACGAAAAGGGGAGTTAATACAAACAGGAATGCATAGCCCCTGGGGAATCCCCTATCAGCTAGTTCACGAGACCGGCTGGAGTTGGCATACCATTTTATGGAAAGTAAGCAGGGCAAATTTGATGCTCATGATGGCCGACCGTAGCAATTTTAAACATACTGATGAAATCGACGATGCCCAACCCGGCACAATCAACGATTTAAAACGAATTACGCAAAATGCCAGAAAGATTTGATCCGATAGATATCAAGTTCTTACTCAATTCCGACGATGTAAAAATCGAGTCGAAAAAGATTAAGGATAATATAAAAGGCATTGCCAACAACGCTGACGATGCAAAAAAACGCATTTCAAAAAATGGTGGTGTTGCCGCTCCTTTAACGGCTGCAGGTAATGCGGCTGAAGCTGCTGGCGCAAAAGCGGCGGCCGCCAAACCTAAATGGAATGGTTTAGGTAATTCTATCAATCAAATCACCAGGGAACTTCCTGCATTTACCTATTCTGCCCAAACGGGGTTCCTGGCAATATCCAATAACCTTCCAATCCTGGCAGATGAGATTAGCCGTATCAAACGCGAAAATGATGCGCTTATAAAGTCTGGTCAAAAAGGTATCCCGGTTTGGAAACAAATTACCAAAAGTCTTTTTAGCTGGAATACGGCTTTATCTTTAGGAGTTACCCTTATCACGATTTACGGGAAGGAGATTGGAGATTTTATAAGCAACTTGTTTAAAGGCAAAGAAATACTTGATGAGCATAAAAAGGCTGTAGAAGCATTAAATAATGCTTACGAGAGCAGTGAATATCAGAGAGTAATTGCTGATATGATTGAATTGCGAAGTGTGATCTCTTTGGCGAAGGATGGACTTATTGATAAGAAGGACGCGCTCAACAAGTACAATGAAACATTAGGAAAAGCTTATACTAAAACTGACGATCTAAATGAAGCTGAGCGCATCATGATCGAAAAAGCCCCGGCATATATCGAAGCGATGCTTTATAAGGCCGCTGCAGCTGAGGCGACTTCTGAAGCTGCAAAAGCTTTGGCAGAAAATCAAAAAAAGCAGTTTGATACTCAAGAAGAGATCAATAAAAAGCAAAAAGAGCAGGATGAAGCCTTGAAAACCGGGCAAAGTTCTGCGAACATGGCGCAGGGTAATTATTATAGTGTTTGGACAGCTTCAGCTACCCAGGGCTTAAAGGCATTGCAAACCGATCTCGACAACCTTGAGGAGGAAGGCAAAGAAACACAGGAAAAAAGTTCCAGAATTGTCGAGAGCCTAAATAAAAAAGCTGCGGAAATAGCCAAAAAAGCGGGATTGGATATTTTTGGCGATAAAGATAAGAGCGGTGCCGGTGTTGATAGCTTCATTGACCGGAGGAAAAAATTACTCGAGAAAATAGCCGATTTGGATCGGGAGTATGCCAGAAAACAACTGCAACGTGATGAGGAGGAACTACAGGCACTAAAGGATAAGTTTACCAAAGTTCGTGAGTTGATCGAGGAATTTAATAATGATCCAAAAAATAAACAGGCCAAAATAGATATCACAGCACTGGATCCTATCGAAAAAAAGGCTACAGAAGAACTTAAATATCGTCAAGGTACCCGAAATCTTGAAGAGGAGCTGAAGAAACAAAAAGCAGTCTGGAAGGAGATCGAAGAGTTTAAGGCTCGTTTTGGTATTGAAAAAGCAAAAGAACGCTACGGGAAAGAATTGGAGCAATTCGAAAATTTTGCAGCATTAATACGGCAAAAAATAGAAAATAACCAGTTGGCATTCGATGCAGTTCAGGATGGTACCGCAACTGGTGGAGAATCTGATCGCGTAAAGTTATTGGAAGCTTACCGGCAGGAAGAACTTCAGGTAGAGCGTGAAAAATACATGGATCTTTTAGAGGAATATCAAAGCTATGTACAAAAACGAAAACGTGCCACCGAGCTTTTCCAAAACGAATATGAGAAGTTAATCCAAGAACAAAATTACCAAGAAGCTGAAGAACGAAAAAGAAGATACCAGGAAGAGATCGACGATTTAAACGATGCTAACCTAAAGCGTAAGGATGCCTATAAAGAACTTTTTCAGCAAATAGGTCGACTAAGTATAGAAGAGGGTAAAAGAATTATAGCTAATGCCAGAAAGCTTATTGAAACTCAGGAGATGAGTGCAGAGACCAAAGCAAGGATCCTTAAGCTTATTGCTGATACCGAAGAGAAAATACGCAATCTCAAAGCCGATCAAATTTATGACATTGCTCGTGGTTTCGATCTATTAGGCCAAAGTCTATATAATATCGGTCAGGATATTGGATCCCCAGCACTTTCTGGAATGGGGAGCTTCCTTACTAGCGTTGCCGGTGGTTTAGCTGATCTACAGGAAGCCATGAATTGGGATGAAGATACGACCGATATGGAAAAGGCAACGTTCTATATGGAGAATGCTGTGCGATTAATGGGCATTATAACCACAGCAGCGCAACAAAGAAAACAAGCCGAGGAAGAATATTATCTGGCCATGATCGGATATCAGCAAGATTACAATACAGCCCTTAACGATCAGATAAGGTTGCGAAGTATTCTTGATGAAAGTGTTTTTATCACCGATTATGAAGGCAGGATAACAGACGCCAATCAAGCGCTTATTGATGCTAATGAAAAGTATCAGGAAAGTCTGGAGAAGCTTGATAACGGGCGGGTAAAAACCGGTAAACGTAACGCTGTAGATTGGGGAGCCGTAGGCCAGGGCGTTGGTGCCGGTGCCGCTTTAGGATCTGCTTTTGGGCCGATTGGTACCGTAGTGGGCGGTTTTGTTGGTGGTATTGTCGGCTTGTTTGGCGGCAAAAAGAAAAAAGACCGCTGGGGCGATCTGCTTACTGAATATCCAGAATTGGTGGAAGAGGCTGCCAATGGTCAGCAAAAAGTAAATACCGCATTAGCGCAAAGCCTTATCGATAATGGCCTACTTAACGATAAGACCAAGCAGTTAGTACAAAACGCGCTGGACTGGCAGGAAGCTATTGAGGAAGCTCGTGGACAAATAAAACAAGTAATTACCGATTTAAGTGGTTCACTTTCCGGTGATCTTCGTAATGCTTTGGTAGACGCTTTTCGAAACGGTGAAGATGCCGCGGTAAAAATGGGCGATACTGTAGAAAAGGTATTGGAAAACATTGTGTCTAACCTTGTATTCAACAAAATTTTCTCGGATGCCTTTTCCAAACTCGAAGACGACATGGCCGCCAGTTATGATATAGGTGGGGATCAATCCTGGTTAGATGATTTTGCCCGTTTTTTTAATACCGCTGAAGGGCTTAATGATGATTATCTGGAAGCTATGCAAGCTGCCAAAGATCAGGCAAAAGCCTACGGCTTTGATATTTTTGAGCCTGACGATGAGCCAGATGATCCAAGAGGTTTACAAGGTGCTATCCGTCGGGAATTGACCGAGGAAACGGGTAGTGAATTAACGGGGCTATTTCGTGGCCAGTTTGATATTACGAAGCGGCATTTTCAATTGCATGAGCGCCATTTTGAACTAGAGCAACGCCATTACAATGCAACCATTTCAATTATGCAAAGCTCTGCACTCATCGAACAAAATACAGCAGCTACGGTGGTGCAATTAGCATTAGCAGTAAGCGAACTAAAAAAGATCCAGGATAACACCAAATCAACTACCGCAAGGGATATAGGACGATAATGTATAGAATTAATAACATACCGCTTTCTAATTTCGGCATTGTTCCCGGAAAGCTCGACGATTCTAATATCGCCGTAGCCGGAATATTGGATATGCCTGCAAGGATAGGTAAAACATTTCATGACTGGACAGGTGAAGCCGGTGTGGAACCTTACGTGTTACCGTCTGAAATTAGATTCGGCGCGCGTACTATTGGCTTTACGGGTTTTATTGTAGATGATAATGCTACAGCGCTTTTACAAAGTTTTTATCGTGAAATCGATACCTGGACGGCATTAGTGCCTTTCCAAACGCCGTGGAGCGAACACATGGTATATATCAAAAAACGCATAGAGGCTGAAAATCCGCAGCGCAATTTTGTAAGAATACGAATGGAATTTGAAGAGCCGGTTTGCGCGATACCAAACTATCCCGTGAAAGGAATAGATACAGAAAGCCCAAATATTGATGGTGTTAGCTTTAAATCTTTAAACATGGTTTTAACGGCCTTTAATGACCGTTTTAATCGGCCAGAAATCAAAGATCAACAATTTACCGCTTACGAGACTGAAGGCTACCAGATCACACCATCACAATCTTTACGATTTGAAATGGAACTGGCGATGTATGGCAAAGGCTATGAAGAATTACAATCTAAAATTGAGCAATTACATGCAATGATGGCTGCGCCGGGAGTACGGGAAATTAGTACCGGTCGAAATAGTTTCCAGGCTTTTTGCCCTGAAGGGTTTAATGTGACGAGGATACTTATTGCACCAAACTACGGGCTGGCAAAAGTAAGATTGAAATTAATGGCAACGTCTGGAACAGGCGCAAGTGCATTGATATTAAAAGAGCTGCTAGATAACCAGGAAGCTCAATTTATAACAAACAATGATCAAGTAATAGAACTCTATTAAAATGGCAGGAACGATAAGATTTTGGTTAGGAATGGAATATCGAGGCGATGGATTAAAACGCCTGGATAAAATATTGGTTGGTAATTCTGATACTGAAAAGTCTGAATATATTGACTTAACCGACCTATTGAAGGTCTTTACCACTGCCGACCTTAATGAATCGGCGACGAGAAAATATATAACTCCAGAGTTATTACAAAAGCTGGAGAACTTAAGTGAAGGAAATTATACCCTTGAACAATTAGGAGAGTATTTCTATCCTAAGAATACAAATCCTAATGACTATTTAACGGCTGATAGCAATCTGGCCGCTGCAAAAATTACAGGAATTCTAGCTGCGGCTTTAATTCCGGGTCTCGCCGCTAGTAAAATAACCAGTGGTACTTTTAGTGCTGCTCGTATTCCTGATCTTTCTGCCAGTAAAATAACCTCCGGAGTTTTTGATATTGCCAGGATCCCAAATATTCCCGCAAGCAAGTTAGAAGATTTCACTACCGAACTAGGAAAGTACATTTTAAAAACTGCTATAGGAACGGCAAACGGAGTTGCGCCATTAAATGAAAATTCGCAGTTATCAGAAGCTTATATTCAAAATCTTAACGCTAGTAAGATCACTGCCGGAACTTTTGCTGAAAGTTTAATTCCTTCGGTGTTTTTGAAGCTTAGCCAAATTGTTGACGATTTAACCTCGGAAGATCCAGAGGCATTATTATCGGCAAACCAGGGACGCGTGCTTAACGAAAGAATTAACGGTCTTGCAGGATCTAAGTGGTTAGGTGAATTTACTTCTAAAGCAAATTTATTAGCTGCTTATCCTGAAGGTGATGAGCAATTATGGCATGAGGATTTACCAGGATGGAACGCCGATGTAGATGCTGGGGAAGATGTGGATATCGAACATTATATTTTCGATCTAAGTGATAAAGAATGGGTAAAACAGTTGGGACGTAGCAATATTGAAACTGCTACGAGCGTACAGCAAAAGTATGAGAGTAACCCGGATACTTATCGGTTAAATGAGGTCAGAAAGAATAAATTGGATGGTTTACCGGTGAACGTTGCAAGTTCCGAAAATGTGGCTACCGCAAAGCAGGAAGCTATAAATGATCAGAAAATAACTACTGTCGCAACCAGTAGGGCATTATCGGATAGCGACCACAAAGCCATTCTTTTGATTACGGCTTCTGTTACACTTACCAATCCCGGAAATCTAAGGTCAAATTTTACTTGTGATTTAGATGTAACAGATACAGGGCAAGCAACTATAAATGATTCAGCAGGGGACGGAAGCACTTTAGATTTCCCAAGCGGAAAAATCTTAGAAGCTGATAAGATGGGAACGGTGTTTATACGCCCTGACAATGGTTTATTGAGGGGAAAAGGTGAATTTACAGAATAAAGTATTATGGGACTAAGACGTACGATTTTTGGAACAAAAGCAGATAATTTACAAATAAATACAATTATAGGCGGTGTCTCTACATCTATAAATACACCCTTTAGTTTAGCTAATAAAATAGGGATAAATCAATCTGAAATTTCTGCCTTTAACATTATAGGAAATGATGTTCATGCTAGAATTGAATCTAAATACACTATAATAAATAATGCTTTCAGAAACAGTACTGAAATAAATAAATATATAGATATTGATGGTAAATGTGAATCTATTTCAGATGGTGCTTTTATGGATATTTCTAATACTGTAGAAATAAAATTTCCGGCTGTTACATTTTTGGGTTCAAACACATTCCGGGGCACACTTTTAACCAGTGAAACAGAACAAATAGAATTCCCTGAATTAATAACTATGAGAGATAGTTTTAAGTTTGGAAAATTTGATAATAAAGGTTTTTCAGCGCCTAAATTAGTAAGCTCCCCGACTTATAGTAATTCCAGTGCTTTTGATAGATTACAAGGTGTTAACTTTTTCAATTTACCGTCATTAACATTTGAAGGAGTTGGTTCCAGAATGTTCGCTGAAATTGTGAAAGGTGATACAGAAAATCCTTATATGAATCTAAGCATAGAAAAAATATTAAATGATAACGGAAAAGCACCAGGTCAAATAAATAGTATAAGTAATGTTTTTTCGGTAAATTATATAGATTATATACCAGATCAAAATTACAATATAATAATCGGGAATGCTGCTAGTTTTGTTAATACAAAAATTGACTTAACAAGTAAATTGTCGGTCGGTACGGCAGAAATACTCGAATTTGGCGTATCTGGTTCTGATGCAGTTGCCAAAGTTTCAGGAAATTATACGGTTCTTCAAAACGCATTTTTAAATCTTTCAATAACAAAATTTATTGATTTAGATAATAAATGTAAAACTATAAATTCAGGTTCGTTTCAAGGTATAACTAATCCATTAGAAATAAAATTAGAAGGTTTAGAAAATGCTTATGGTGAAAATTTCCGTAACACAATTATCTCAAATGAAAAAATTATAATGAACAATCTTATAGAGATGGAATCGATGTTTAAATTCAGTAACATTGATGAGTTTGAAGGTTTAAACTTAGAAAAATGCGGAACCTCTGGATTTGACAGATGTTCCCCGAGTAAAATAAATGTTCCTAAACTTTTACAACTTGGTCCGGGTCATGGTGCTACTTATGTTTTTTATCAAATCCCAAGTAATTGTGAGTTAATACTTAAATCAGATTTAGCAACGATAAACAATGGATCAGAAGAGGGCGATGTTGCCTATGCAAGAGATAGAGGATGCACAATAACTTATGTTTAAAATTTAAAATTATGATAGTAAGAAGCAAAAATCCACTTATAATAGATGCACGTACTGGTGAAAAATCAATTGTATCCCTTAAGGTTACAGGCTGGACTAAAGAATGCAAGAACAATCGATATCGAGCTGAAGTTTCAGATTCGATTGTCACCAATGTAGAACTTCCATCTATTGGATCTCCCTTGAAATCCTACAAACAATTCAATTCGAAAACGGTATTCTATTCGAATGCGGAGATCGATGCTCTTTTTTCACAAATAGGAGAAAGCATCACTCCAGATCTAAGCTATTCACAAAAGCAATCTGAACTTATAGTAAAAGCTCTTCTGATCATCACTCAGGAGACACCAATTTACGGAAGTAGTTCGGAGGACTGGGAGCTTGTAGACGAAACCTTAGAAATCGCAGAATAAACATCATTCATTAATCAAAATTTAGACATCATGATTAAACAACTTTTTACAACTCGGAAATTTTATCAATTCAAGGATAGGAAATTCATTAAGATCGATCCTCTTTTTATTGCTTTTCTCTTTGCTATTATCATCGCTACTTTTGGTTTGGAAACCTCTGTGAAATATGGATTTCAATTTAGCTTAAGAGAATTTATTTTCTTCCTTCCAATATTAGGATTAACGGGACTGTACCTTTACAAGTTTTTTAATCCGGCAATTGCGGTTGAGGATATCCCGGACGATTGGTCAAAATTAGATTACTTAAGCAGTCAGTTAGATGATCTAACTATTGAAGAGACAAAATTGAGGGCTAAACTCAATGAAAAGTTTAAAGTCCATTTTGGAGTTTCTTACGATGAAGGTATCCACAAATGGTACAATAAATTTCAGCCTTGGTTAATTCCATTTAGCGTTTTCATTATCGTCATCATCTTCTAATTATTAACAATCAATCATGAAACAAACAATCATTACCATCATCATTGCTCTTTTTTCAATAGCTCTAAGCGCACAGGAAAAGCAGCCAAACGCAGTTGGAACGGTAATTCAGCTAACTGAAGAATCTGCAACGGTTCAAACCGAAACCAGGATTATTGAAATTCAAATTAATACCATAGAAGGTAAGCTTCCATTACAAAAGGAACGCGAGTACCAATTCATTTACGATATCATTGATAACGAAAGCATGATACTTAAGGCGAAACTTATCGACTATGAGGCTACTCCGAATCAATCAAAAAAGGACGTGCTTAATATGCTCCGTAAATACGACATTATAAAATGATGTACTTACGATATGCATGTTGGGTATTATTGGATTGGGTATTCTATATCCTTCAATATTTTATGTTTTTCCCAGCCTATTGGACTTATCTTTTAGGTTGGGAAGTACCTTTTGTTCATTGGTTTTTTCATACTGATAATCCTTACGGAGAACGTCATGAGAAATTTTGGAAACATTACGGGCGAAAAAAATGGTGGGTTGCCTGGCGTTGGAATTGCATGCGCAATAGCCATTGGAACTTTAAAACAAAAGTTTGGATCCCCAAAAAGGGAGAAATAACAGATATAGAATTCAAAAAGAAGTCGGAAGAGAGCCCAAATATTAGGACGCCTTACAATTTTGCAAATCAGGGGGAATTTTTAGCTGAATATAAAATCGATCATCGAACTAGTTATTTCTTCTATGCTTCTTGCCATCCGGTCTCATATCCCTTTTTTGGAAAGCTACTTAGGCAGATCCATTGCGGCACAGATCCAAACTATCGATTTACATTAAAAATCAGACATCGAAAGCTATAAATTATGCAACTCGAAATAAAGAGAAATAGCAATATCATTGCTGCTGTAGAGATCGACGAAAACACCGTGTTCACCCATAAGCTTATGGGTGAGCATAAGGTGAAAGCTGATTTTATCGCTGGCTCTGCTTTACCTATTCAAATTGGTGATTATATCGAACATCGATCTGAGCGGTTTTATATCAATACACCACCGGAAGTAGAAAAGATTAATAATTTCACGTATCGCTACCTTGTAGAATTTGAAGGTGAAATCTATAAGCTTTACAATAAAATCTTTATGGATGAAGGTGTTGCGGATTTTAGCTATCACGGTACGCCTGAAGATTTCCTTTTATTAATTCTTACCAATATTAATACTATCGATGCCGGTTGGCAAATTGCCGATGTTGATGAATTACCGGCTCAAACATTAATTTTTTCAGGCGACAGCTGCCGTACCGCTTTAACCAAGATTGCTGAAGCCTTTGATTTGGAGTTTCGATTGGTGCAAAGAAATATTTACTTGGAGAAAAGCGTTGGAGCTGATACTACCCTCCAGTTTGCTTACGGTCGCGGTAAAGGTTTATATCACCTTAATCGAAATAAAATAGATGACACCAATGTGGTCACCAGGGTTTACGGTTTCGGATCTCAAAAAAACATCAGTTACAAATATCGGGATGGACTTCCCCGGCTTGTTTTTGATGAACGATTTTTACAAGCTAATACAGATCTGTACGGTATAAGAGAAGGATCCATAAATTTCGATGATATTTTTCCAAATCGTACTGGAACTATAACTGGAATTGACAACGAGGATAAACTGTTATTTCGAGACTCGAGTATCGATTTTGATATTAATGATCATCTTTTAGAAGGTACGACTGCAAAAGTTGTTTTTAAGACTGGAGCATTAGCCGGATATGAATTTGAAATCGAGCGGTACAGAAACAATATCAAAGAAATTAAGCTAATTCCTTTTGAAGAGCAGAACGATTATGTATTGCCAAACGATTTAAACTTTCCAGAGGTTGGTGACGAATATACACTTGTCGATATTAGAATGCCTGATATTTATATCGTAGAAGCAGAGGCTGATCTAAAAAAAGAAACACAGCGTTACCTGGAAGAAAATAGTGTTCCCAGAGTTACTTATACGCTTGAGATCGATGAAAAATACATTCGAGAGCGCGGTATCGATTTAAGAGTCGCTAACCTGGTACGAGTGATTGATGAAGCTTTAGGTATCAATAATAAAATTCGTATCGCTGAGCTCTCTTATCCGCTTGTGAACACCGATAAGGTGACTGCTACTATCGCAGATACAATACCGTACACCATTCAGGAAAAGAACATTGCTGACACTATTGACAATAACACTCATATAGAAAATGTTGATCGCAAGAATACAGAATTAGCTAGACGTTCTGCATTGCGTTTTCGCAAGCTTCAGGAATTGATGTTCGATCCAGATGGATACTTTGATCCGGAAAGTATCAAACCTGGTTCTATCGAAACTTTAATGCTTAGTGTAGGTGCCAGATCTCAGAATTTTGGATTAATCGGCGTAACTATTGAAGCTAATGCAGAAAACAATCCTAATACTTTAAAAATTAGTGCTGGGCAATTAGCGCATTACCAGATCGAAATTGAAGAGCTAGGCTACGTTTGGGAAATGGATCCGAATATTTTTACAGATTTAGAGCCGGTAAAGCCATATTACGTTTATGCAAAATGTTCGGCTACTGCTTTAACAGGTGTTTGGGAGATTAGCGAAAATCCCAAAATGGTTGACGATGAAGAAGGGCATTATCTTTTTAACCTTGGTATTCTCTATCCCGTAAAGGATGGACGTCGCGATTTCGATTTTACCAATGGTATGACTTACATCAATGGAGACACGATCACCACCGGAACCATTAAAAGTTTGGACGGGCTTAATTATTTTGATTTAGCTGGCGGAAAATTTAAAATCGGTAATGAGGAAAGCAGTTTGGATTATAATGTCACTGAGCAAGGCAGATTAACCTTAAAAGGAGTTCTTGTATCTTCTTTGGTATTGGCAGATGCTGCAGCAATCGAGAACTTAACGGTTCGAAATCTTCGTACCAGGGATGAAGGTCGAAGACTCGAGATTTTGGAAAGTAAAAATAATTTAACCTTATACGATCAGCAAGGCAGGGAAGTTACCAGGATCGATGATGATATCGATTCAGATCAATCAACCGGTGATCCATTAGGTGGTATTAGATCGACTAATCCGGTTAATAGGCGTGTCTCTTTTCAATCCGGCAACGGTATATTTTCAAACGGTTCGAATGTTCCATTTTTTTCTGCGACCACAGGTTTACAAACCAATGCGAGTATTGTTGGAATGCTTTTCCAAAGCCAGGGCGATATAAGTGCTGGAGTTGCCGGAATTAATTACAGCAATTCTGGATGGGCTGGATATTTTAATGGAGGCGTAAGAATTGAAGGTGGGAAAGGTGGCTTAGATCTTAGATCTGGCTTACACTTGAAGCCTTTGCGCATTACTTCAAATAAAAATCAATCTTTAGACGATAATTCGGTATATGTGGCTTGTTACAACACTGCAGAAATTGAAGTTCGCCTGCCGTATAATGCAAAAGAAGGAAGAATAATTTATGTACGCCGAATTAATGATCGTGTTATTGTTAGAGGAAGTGGCTACAATATGGTTAGAGCTGAAGTTGAGAATAATGTATTAATAAACCGCGGAGATCTATGGCAATTCTATTGGGATGGCGGTTACTGGTTATGTAACTATCAGGGTAGATCTTCATAATTAAAGCCCCCGGATTTTTCAGTAGTTGTCGCCAAACAAAACTAACTAAAAACGCATCAAAGCTCACCGAGGGCAGTCCCTTGAGAAATTTGATGCGTTCGTTTTGTTTGGCATCACAAATATACTTTAAAAAGGCAACTGAGAAAATGAAAACACCAATATCATATTACGGCGGTAAGCAAAATCTAATTACTACCATCTTACCGCTTATACCAGATCATACTACTTACACCGAAACCTTTGTTGGTGGTGGAGCAATATTTTGGGCAAAGCCAAAAAGCGAATGTGAAATCATAAACGACTATAATAGAGAACTTATAAACTTCTATGAATGCGTGCAGAATGAGTTTGTAGAGCTTGAGAAAATGGTACGGATTAGCTTGCATAGCAGATCCCTTCATAATGATGCAACTGTGATTTATAATAATCCTCACATGTTCTCCAGGTTAAAAAGAGCTTGGGCGGTTTGGGTTTTAGCTGCTCAATCATTCAGTTCAATGCTGGATGGTTCATTTGGTTATGATAAACTAAAAGGAACTACAAGTACAAAGATTGGATCGAAAAGAGAAGGATTTACCATTGACTTATCTATTCGAATGCAGAATGTACAGGTAGAATGTACTGATGCTTTAAGAGTTATTCGCTCCAGAGATCATGCTGAAGCTTTCCATTATTGCGATCCGCCATATTTTAATAGCGATTGTGGTCATTATGATGGCTATTCTATTGAAGACTTCGAAAACCTCTTAAAAACGCTCTCTGCGGTTGAAGGGAAGTTCCTACTTAGTAGTTATCCGAGTGACATACTTGCTGAATATACCAAGAGAAATGATTGGTATGTAAAGACTTTAGAACAATCTGTAAGTGTAGCCAATGGAACAGGAAAGCCGGGTAAAAAGAAAATAGAAGTATTAACAGCTAACTATGATCTATCAAATCCAAAAGACCATTTAAAGCTATTTTAAATGGTCTTTAAATACCGATTAATATTATATTGCGTTTGAATATTTTTTGTACAATTCAATTTACATTAATGTACAATTCGATTTCGCGATTATACATTACGGTAGAAATCGAGCGCGACGAGAATATCGATGTAATGCTTACCGAGGTGAAAAATGCAGTAGATCGTGTTCCTACCTTTCCAACAGGTATGGAGCCTTTAATCGTAGCTAAAGAAGAATCCATAAGGCCTACGATTCGTTTTGCTATTAGTGGAGAGAAAATTCCGTTAGTCACCTTAAAAAGAATTAGTGAGCAAATTGAAAACGATTTGCGAATGATGGATGGGATTTCCCAGATTGAAATCGATGGTTTCCCTGAAGAAGAGATTGAAATTGCAGTTAGGGAAAACGATCTTCTGGCCTATAACCTCACTTTTGAAGAAGTGGCTCAAGCCGTTTCCGGAGCTAATATATTAACTACGGGAGGAACCATTAAAACCAGCAGCGAAGATTATTTAATTAGAGCTAATAATCGAGCCTATTACGCTGAAGATTTACAGGATCTGGTTTTAAAATCCACAACCAGCGGAGAAATTATTAGATTATCTGATGTGGCCAGGGTTTCAGATCAATTTTCAGAAACACCAAATGCTTCTTTTTTTAATGGTAATCAGAGTGTAAATATTACGATAAGTAATACCAATTCTGAAGATTTACTTGCCGCCGCCGCCCAGGTAAATGAATATATAGAAGATTATAACCGCAAAAGCAGTAACGTTCAGTTAGATGTGATTTTTGATTCCTCTATTCGGTTACAGGAAAGAACGCAATTACTGGTAGAAAACGGAATAATGGGCATTGTGCTGGTATTATTTTTTCTCTCCCTATTTTTAAATACGCGATTGGCTTTTTGGGTAGCTTTTGGTTTGCCGGTAGCATTTCTTGGAATGTTCATTTTTGCAGAGCAATTCGATGTAACGATCAATGTACTTTCGCTTTTTGGGATGATTATCGTTATTGGGATACTGGTGGATGATGGGATTGTAATTTCAGAAAATATTTATCAGCATTTTGAAAGCGGAAAAAACCCTATAAAAGCAGCTTTAGATGGTACTATTGAAGTAGTGCCGCCAATTATTTCAGCAATTATTACTACAATATTGGCCTTTGCCAGCTTTCTTTTTCTGGATAGCCGGATAGGAGAGTTTTTTGGTGAAGTTTCAACGGTAGTAATGTTAACCTTGGTAGTTTCTTTAATTGAAGCCCTTATTATTTTGCCAGCACATATTGCTCATTCTAAGGCTTTAATGCGTGATGCACCTAAGCCTAAAACAGCGATAGGGAAATTCTTCGGCAAAATGAGGGATATCAATAAAGTAGGGGATCGGATCATGATTTTTCTTCGTGATAAATTATATGCCCCTACTTTAGATTTTGTGCTTAAACAGCAAATACTAAGTATTGGCATTTTATTAGCTGTTTTAATTCTCACCTTTGGAGCGATTGGCGGGAATATCATTAGAATTACCTTATTCCCAAGTGTAGCCAGTGACAGGATTTCTATTGATCTTTTAATGCCTGAGGGTGTTAATCCTGAAAGAACCGACTCGATTATTACTATGGTTGAAGAAGCAGCCTGGCGCGTAAACAAAGATTTTACCGAACGGCAGACCGGAAATCTATCGGTTATTGAAAACACCATTAAAAGAGTGGGGCCCGGGAATAATAAAGCTTCTATACAGGTGAACCTGTTGCCAGGGGAAGAGCGTGATTTTGGAGCTCCAGAAATTACCAATGCTATACGTGATGAAGTGGGACCGGTTTATGGAGTGGAAAATCTAACCTTTGGGTCTGGAGGGAATTTTGGGGGATCTCCGGTTTCGGTTTCGCTATTAGGAAACAATCTTCAAGAACTTGAAGCTGCGAAGGAAGAATTGAAAACGATTTTTGAGAATAATCCTTTATTAAAGGATGTTAGTGATAGTGATCCAAAAGGGATCAAAGAGATTAATATCCATTTAAAAGAGAACGCGTATGCTTTAGGATTGGATCTGGCTGAGGTGATGCGACAGGTTAGAAATGGCTTTTTTGGTACACAGGCACAGCGTTTTCAGCGTGGGCAGGATGAGATTAGAGTTTGGGTGCGCTATGATCTTGAAAATCGATCTTCAATAAACGATTTGGATGATATGCGCATTGTAACTCCTAGTGGTAATCGTGTGCCATTTGATGAAATCGCGAATTATGAAATTATCCGTGGTACCGAATCGATAAGCCACCTTGATGGGATGCGTGAAATTAGGGTAAGTGCTGATATGGAAGATCCTAATGGAAGCTCTACCGATATTTTGGCAGATATTCAGGAAAATGTAATGCCAGATTTATTAGCAAAATATCCTAGTTTGAGTGTTTCCTATGAAGGACAGAATCGGGAAGCCGGAAAACTGGTAAGTTCAGCTAGTGCAGTGTTGCCTGTTATTCTTTTTCTTATTTATGCAACTATTGCATTTACCTTCAGAAGTTACAGTCAGCCTTTACTTTTAATGATTATGATTCCTTTTAGTGTAATTGGAGTGGCATGGGGCCATTGGATTCATGATTTTCCTATCAATATGCTTTCAGCTTTGGGGATTATTGCCTTAGTGGGAATTATGGTTAATGACGGACTTGTACTTATAGGAAGGTACAATGGTAATTTACGGGATGGATTGAAATTTAAAGAGGCAATCTACGAAGCCGGTAAATCACGCTTTAGAGCTATTTTCTTGACTTCTTTAACCACCATTGCCGGTATGGCGCCTTTGCTTTTAGAAAAGAGCAGACAGGCGCAATTTTTAAAACCAATGGCGATTTCCATTAGTTATGGGATCGCGATTGCTACTTTATTAACCCTTTTCTTACTGCCGTTATTATTATCAATTACCAATCGTATAAAAGTAGAGACTAAGTGGCTTGCTAGCGGAGAAAGAGTAGAGCGGGAGTCTGTAGAGCGAACAATAAAAGAATTACATGAAGCTGAAAAAAATAGAGATGAATACTAAGATTATATATGTTACGGTCTTTTTCTTCGGGTGGCTATCTTTTTCAGCAAACGCGCAGGAACCTTTACAGGATTCCCTGCTTACTAAAGAAGAGGTAATTTCCAGAGCTTTAGAAAGTAATTTCGGTATTAAAATAGCCAGTAATAATGTGGACATTGCAGAAAATAATCAGAGTATATTAAATTCTGGCTATTTACCAAGTCTAAGAGCTGTAGGAGGATATAGTTATGACCTAAATGACCGACTTACCGAGCCAGAAGGAGGTGAAAATGTAGATCAAAGGGGGATTGAAGGAGAAGCCTACAGTACTTCAATAAATTTAGATTATACTCTTTTTGATGGTTTGGGTAGGCTTTATAATTATAAAAGTTTAAAAGAGCAATATAATCTTTCTCAATTAGAAGCCAGAGAAACTATAGAAAATACCATTCTTCAGCTACTAACCGTTTATTATGAAGTTGCCAGGTTAAGCCAGAATATGGAGGTGTTAGAGGAAACCCTTCAAATTTCCCAGGAGAGAGTAAAAAGAGCCCAGTATCAATTTGAATATGGGCAATCCAATAATCTGGTGGTACTCAATGCGAAGGTAGATGTAAATACAGATAGTATCAATATTATTGAAACCCGTCAGCAATTACAAAATACCAAGAGGGACTTAAATGTGATCTTAAACCGGGATATCAATAATCGTGAATTTCAGGTAGATACTTTAGTCGATTTTATTCCGCAGCTGCAAATCGAATCATTTTTAGAACAATCAGCTTACAATAACGTGAGTTTGCTGCAAGCACAAAGCAACATCATTATTAGCGATTATGATATTAAAGTAAGCAAATCTGGATATCTTCCTACGGTTGGACTTACGGGGTCTTATGGTTGGAACAGGAATATTAGTGCCGCTACTGCATTTTTTCCGGGTTCGACCACGACTACAGATGGCCTCTCTGCGGGGATTAATTTATCCTGGGATTTATTTGATGGAGGGCAAACCAGCGTGGCTATTCAGAATGCAAAAATCAATAAAGAAAATCAACAACTTCAAAAAAAACAGATAGCATTACAAGTAGAACGCGATATAGCTAATGCCTTGGGGAATTATGAGAATAAGCTTTACATTTATCGTGTTCAGGAAGAAAACGTGCTCACTAATCAGGATAATTTTAACCGATCTGAAGAACAGTATCGCTTAGGGCAAATTTCGTCTATTGAATTTAGACAGGCACAGATTAATTTGCTGGATGCCAAAACGAGTCTTAATTTAGCGAAATATGATGCAAAGTTAGCCGAACTTCAATTATTACAATTAACCGGCCAGTTGCTAAATATTGAGTTTTAATTATGTTTGAGCACTTTTTTCAATGTCCGTATTGCTGGGAGGAAATCTCAGTACTTTTAGATCCTTCGATAAGACGCCAAACCTATATTGAAGATTGCGAGAATTGCTGTAATCCTATAGAGTTTACGGTATCTTTTCAAGATGGGGAATTACTGGAGTTTGCAGCAGAAAATATTGAGCAATAATCAGACTGTTTAATTTGTTTGCTGTCAGTAGGTTATTTTTTTGATGTTCATTGAATCAATAGAAAAATAGCTATCGAAATTTTTTTTAGCTAAAAGAGATCAATAAATTTTTAAAAAAAGTTTTGGAGAAGTAAAAAAGCGTTGTATATTTGCATCCCGATAACGCAATAAGCGATATCGAAACATACTGAAATAAGATATTATACAATATATATCGCGGGATAGAGCAGTAGGTAGCTCGTCGGGCTCATAACCCGAAGGTCACTGGTTCGAGTCCAGTTCCCGCTACTAGCAACGACAAGGCTTCACAGAAATGTGAAGCCTTTTTTTATGGACTGGGTACAACATAGGTACAACATTTTACCATTTTTGATATTGATATATTATTTGATATTATTTACTGTTGATTAATGCCAAAACATATCATAAATCCTATATATATACCAGAGAGTACATTCTTTGGCTTCTTAAGTGATTGAATTAGTATATGTTTAGATGGTTCTTATTTCTTATCTATTTATTTTCAATCAAACCTAATTTAAATTCTTCCAAAATTTGAACGGCATATTCTAAATCCCATTCTCTACTTCTTATCCATTGTTTGGCGATTTCTGAATCTTTGGCATCTGCAACATTATCGTTAATGGTTTTTAAAATTCTATCATTAATGGCTTCGGAAATAGTTAAAAAATGGCTTGCTTTTCTACCTAATACTCTTGCTGCAATTTTGAATTTATCCAAGTCATCTTCCTCCAGAAAAGTGTCATTGTGATGTTCTACTATTTCATCAAAATTTAAATCGAAATAATATTCAATGATTCTTAAAATATCATAGAGGTCGTTATCCCTCTCTTCTGGTCTATCGCTCCAGGCGATTAATTTTAAAATTACCATTCCGGGAAGGGAGGGGATTTGCAAAGACTTTTCTTCTATTTGTACGGTTTCAGATTCTTGTAGCACTTCGTTATATCCCAGAACGTGTAAATCTGTGTAGCGTTCATTAAATTTTATGGTGAATTTTTCTTCTATCTCTCCAAAGGGTAATAGATCAATAGCAATATTGAATTTGTTATTATAGAGTGTCCACGGGGCTTCTACTTTGTTAAAACCATATTTGAGAAGTGCTTCAACCACAGCTTCAAATTCCTGTATGGAAGCTATCATTATAGCAAAATCAATATCTTTTGTTCCCCTGCTCGGTTTAATACCTCCTTTCAATAGTTCTAAGGCTACCGCACTTGCGCCAATGAGGTAGTATGGTATGTTTAGTTTTACCAGTACATCATCGATAATGTCAAAAACTTCTTTAAAATAAGGGATTGCTAATTCCTTATAGGTTTGGTTTGATTTGCTCATTCAAAATTAGATTTGCGGTTTCTTTGCTTCTTTTATCATTCCCGATCATCAATTCGGCATACACTAATGCTGCGGGTGCTGTATTCTCATTAAATTGGGGGTTCCAAAAGAGGTCGTATGCCCATACATCCCCTTCATCATCTGGAATTAGTCTGTAGTTGAGCATCAGTTCTTTTACGGTCTCTATCGTGTATATTATAAACTTTTCTGGGCGTAAATGATTGGTGAGTATATCCCCTGCAGGTTCACCTCCCCATACGGTTTTCCCTTCGTTGAACTGTATTTCTTTCCAATCTTGATTTTTATTTTGAAATCTAAAACGTTGCTTAAAAATCGTAGGCCTTAAAGTTTGTTCAAATTCTGTAATCCACTTATTGAGCAGTTCTTCATAATTATTAATGATATATTCACTCTTGTTCAATTTTAAAATGAAGTTAGTGTCCAATAACCCATTTATAATTAAAGGAATATTTCCCAAGCCTACATTTGTAAACTCAGCGATATCTCTCTGAGTGTGATTTAATAACTGGGGATTTAATAAAAAATGAAATACGACCTTAAGTCCAGTTTTTGTAAATGCCCTATTTCCTTTATCCTTTTTAGTTCTAAGTGTTTTATTGGTATCAATGTATAGGAATACTTCATTATGGTTTATATAGACATTTCCATTGCCCTCTAAATAATTCACGTTATGCGCTTTTAGTTCTTCCTTTACTTTTGGAAATAACTTTTCGGCAACCAATAGAAAGTTTTGAAATTCATCATTGTTATGAAGTATATTGAGTATTTGATGATTTCTCACATCCTTTTTAATCTCTACCAGTAATAAGACTTTCTTATCATTCAGGGTTATATCCAATTCCCCATCTATACCAGTGTCTTTATTAGGATCAATAGTTTTCCAGTCCCAAGTAATCGGGATATCCTTCTCTAAATTATGAATCGCATTATTGAAAATATCTAATTCACTCATTACAAAAACATTTAATTGTTCACTATTTTTTCTTGTTCATTATTCGTGAACATATTTTATTTGTGAACAAAGATACACAATTGTTCTGATAAATACATAAAAATCACTCAGCCCATTGCCTTTCATTTCGCGAAAAGCTCCATTCCGGACAAAGAGCTTCCCTAAATAGTCTTGAACACCATCCCCAATTTCTCCTTTCCATTCCGTTAACCCTTCCCGATGTTATGAAGGAACACTGCATTCCCAATCCGAAATCGTGAAAGGAGTCCGCTTTATCGGAATTCCATTTAATCATTTGGTGCCACTTCCTATGTATTGGTACTTCACAAAAGACTTTAGAACTACTCCCGCACCACTCACTGTCCCTCCCTTTTTTTGACAGCAAAATACCAACATTTGGAAGTTGAACGGATTGCATAAGCCAGTCGTGCCTCCTTTTTATAAATCCTTATCAATTCCAAATATTGAAACTGTATCAGCAACAAAAAAAGGTAACAGCGAGGGCGCTATGGGAAGTAAATCTAAAATGAATCTTATGAAATCATACAAAAACATCAAAAAGGAAGCGGCACCAAAAAAAACAAAAAAGGAAAACGCTCAAGATATAATAAGTAAATCACTTCAAAAAAATAGAAACGCAAACTGTCTGAATGGTTCAGATAGCATTATTAATCTTTAAATATTTTATTATGAGTACTTTAAAAAATCACGTACAGTTAATCGGAAACGTTGGACAGGAACCAACCATTACCAACCTTGAAAGCGGAAAAAAAGTAGCCCGTTTATCAATCGCCACCAACGAACACTACAAAAACAGCAAAGGCGAAAAGGTACAGTCCACCGACTGGCACACGGTTGTAGCTTGGGGCAAGACTGCCGAGATTATCGAAAATTATGTAGGTAAGGGAAAGGAAATAGCCCTAACGGGAAAACTACGAACCCGAAGCTATACCACCGATGACGGAAACAAGCGTTATGTAACCGAGGTGGAAGCCAATGAAATCCTATTACTAGGAAGCAAAAATGATAAGTAATCCTAAAAAGCAAAGAGGGCGTTCCCTTCGAAAGTAGCGCCCTCTTTTAATTATTAACCCTTTAAATAAGCTAATAATGAAAAGCAAAGTTAATGAAATAGCCATAAGTTATAGCGGAAGCACCAAGGCAAATTTGCTTCCCAAAGTAACTTGTTCCCAAAGTGCGGCAGATTTAGCCTACAGCCATTGGAACAAAGAAACAATCGAACTACACGAAACCTTTAAAATACTTTTGCTCAATAATGCCAATAAAGTCAAAGGGATTTATGAGGTTTCCAACGGGGGGATTACCGGTACTTTAGTAGATGTACGCATCTTATTTGCCGTACTCTTAAAGAGTCTCACTACCGCAGTAATTTTACTACATAACCATCCGAGTAGCACACTAACACCAAGTGAAGCCGATAAACGCCTGACCCAGAAAATTAAAAAGGCTGGGGAGTTGTTTGATATCAAAGTTTTAGACCATTTGATACTGACTCCTGATGGCGATTACTACAGTTTTGCAGATAACGGAATCCTTTAAATTGAAAGCTATGATTTATCTAAATTTTACTGACTTGAGCGAAGAAACTCAAAACCGACTTTTAGAGGATTCTAAAAAAGATGTAGAACGAAAATTTGGGGACGACATCCGCAAATACGTAAAGGAAAATTACATCAGTTTTGAAACGATGATTGAAGAAGAAGCCATACGGAATTTGTATTCCTATACTTTTGTATTTAACATTTGAATTTTAAAAATTACGAATAAAACACTGCTATATTTTAGTGGTGTTTTTTTGTTTAATCAATTCTAATTCCATAAAAATCATTATCTTTAGTTTGCTGAAATTCAGCATTCAATTTTACGTAGGCTTATCCATTTTTTACTTTCGCCGATAACCCTGCCCATCGAAAAATCACATAACAGGAAATTATTTTCCTCAAAATGGCAATTGGATTTTGGATCAAATTGTACGGAATTTTGTTCGCCTGGGGCGAACGAAAAGGAGTAGCAAGAGGGTAACACGCGATGCGATGTTTAGGACTCCTTTTTATTTCCAAATTACTGATATTCAGAAATTTGGAAAAATATAAAATTTCCAACTTCCTACAATTTGCGACAAATGCCCTTTAAGCGCCCATTTTTAGGGAAGGATTTGCGACAAATCGGCGAATTATGGACTCATTTATCGGCATCAGGTTTAAAAAGGAAACGGCAAAACGTTTCCAGGAATTTTCAAGAACACACTTCAAATCACACACCGAAGCATTGGAAACAATGCTTGACTTTTTCTTCTACAACGAGATCTCCCCAAAGGAAAAATTAGGACCTACCGGGAGGACCATCGAAGCGAAACTTTTAAAAAGGATTAATGCTATTATCGCGATAATGCGGGATGTGGAAAAGACACAAACCAAACCAACTGCGGCAATGATTCAATCGCTATTTGAAATGGAAGACCCCAAAAAGAAACCCTTGATTGTAGAAAAGAAATATGCCGAAGAACAACCTAAAGTAAGGTTTCAGGAAAACAAAAACCATCATAATGAACACTAAATTTTTGAGCTATGTACATTACGATCACACCTCAAAAACTGGGAGGGAATTATTCACAAAGTTCAGGCGATTTTATCGATTACCTGGAGAAAGAAAATGAAGGTTTGGAGCCCTCTGAAATGGAAGATTTTTTCAATCAATATGATGATCAAATTTCCGCTGAAGATGTGGTGAAGGATATCGATGGCAACACTGCCAAACTCAAAAAGACCGAACCCAAATTTTATTCCATTACGGTCAGCCCTTCTAAATATGAGCTGAATCGATTGCAGAGTAGCAGCGAAGATTTAAAAAAATATACCCGGGAACTGATGAAGGATTATGTGGCATCCTTTAACCGTGAAATCAATGGACGACCTATTCGTATTGAAGATATTAAGTATTATGCAAAAATAGAACACCAGCGCAGCTTTAAAGGTACAGATTGGCAGATCAAAGAAAAC
>NZ_JBSXOK010000054.1:0-37164 GCF_056859415.1 Zunongwangia sp. L-65 | reverse complement strand
AGCCACTAAGAAGTGGTCAATGCCTATCAGGAACTGGGGCATTATCTTAAATCAGTTCCTTACGATCTATGAAAAAAGGGTCAGACTTTAAAAAGTCCAACCCCTGTTATTTTAACTTTACACACTTTGCGGGATAGTGTCTTTGATTTTGATATTTTTTTTCAGGAGTAATTATTTCTTGCCTTCTAAAAGCTCTCCTATTCTTTTATCTAAAGCTTCTTCACCACGTACATCACGATCTACGATTACACCGTTTTCATCCAGAATAAAAGTGGCTGGGATAGCGCGAATTCCGTATTTTTTAGCAATAGGATCATCCCAAAATTTTAGGTTAGACACATGGTTCCAAACAAGACCATCATCTTCAATAGCCTTTAGCCATTTGTTTTTTTCATTTGGCTTATCCAAAGACACGCTAATAATATTTAAACCTTTGTCATGGTATTTATTATATACTTTTACCACGTTTGGATTTTCTTCTCTACAAGGTTTACACCAAGCGGCCCAAAAATCAATAATGGTCACTTTACCCATCGCATTCTCTAAAGAAAGTTCTTCACCTTCAGGTGTTGGTCCACTAAAATCTGGAGCTTCGCTACCAATTTCTGTAGCGCTCATCGATTCTAATTGTTTTCCTAACATGGCACCAAGAGCCGTATTCTTTACTTCTTCATCTAAAGAATCATACGTTTCTTTAAGCTCTTTAACCGATATCCCTTGCATTCTTAAAAGATCTACAAGTGCCATCACTGATACAAATGCATCTTTATTTTCTTTCGCTATTTGTTTTTTGAATAACTTGTCATTATCCATAATTTCGGTTTGCGTATTCTGCAAGGTTTCTAATTTAGTAGAATCCTGACTTTGATACGCGGTTTGCATTTCCATTCTAAGCTTACTCAC
The DNA here is from genome assembly GCF_056859415.1 of Zunongwangia sp. L-65. Lineage (NCBI taxonomy): Bacteria > Pseudomonadati > Bacteroidota > Flavobacteriia > Flavobacteriales > Flavobacteriaceae > Zunongwangia > Zunongwangia sp. L-65. Next base: position 36,261 of record NZ_JBSXOK010000054.1, on the reverse strand, counting down.
TTCTTTATTTATGGATTGCATGTTTTCCATATATTCGTTTAAAAGCTCATTCTGTTTCCCTCCTTTTCTCTTAGAGGCCTGTATGCTGTCTTTATATATGGTGAAATCGATATTTTCATTTTCTGTAATGAAAAGAACCATACCGTTAATACCTTCAACTTCAAGATAGCCCAAATTTGGACTTTCTATATCGGCAAAATCGGCTTCAAATTTTCCATTTTCGATAGTGGTAGAGTCGATTCTTTCTGGTCGCTGGTTTAATTCCTTCAATTCAGAAAAATAAACCTTTTTACCATTCTCAATTCCTTCAGCCTTTCCTGAGATTGAAAATCCCTGATCTTTCTCGCATCCGGTTAGTATAACCAATAAACTAGCTATTCCTATTAATTTTCGCATGATTAAATATTAATTTTGTGCAAAAGTAATGAACTGAATGCTGAATGCGGTGTGATTATTGCAAAAGTTTTGTAATTTAAACTCATATACTTTTTTAGAATTATTTACGGCCATTAATTAAGATAAAATGAAAGAGCAGAAGCAGGATTTTCCCCTGGACATAACCATTAGCTTCCATAAAGTAGTCGAGCAATATCAGGATAGATTAAAAGTTGAAGAGAATCCTATTGCCAAAAAGTACATTAAAAGCTTATTGGAATATGTAGATCAATATCCGAAGCTTGTAGAAGGTATCCAGGAAATTAAAGATCTGGAAAAGTACAAAGAACCCATTAAGATTTTACTGGACGATCTTTTTCCAAACGTATTAAGTAATAACGAAATTAAGGCAGTTTCCATTCCCTATCATAACATTCTTTTTAACCATTCCAATCGATTAAAGAATATTATTAAAGCTGCGGGTAAGGATTTTAAACCTAAAATGCGGGAGATCGATAACAATTCGGCATACATTAATGCTTGTATTAATATTCTTAATAATTATTATGATTATAATATCGATTTTTCGCGTCCTCCGTACTATGATATACCAGATGAAAACGGTATAGAAAAACATTACAGGGCAGGTTTAAACGGCGATTTTGTAGAATTATATCCTAAAGATGAAGCCCAGGAAATTACTCAGAAGGATGTGGATGATTTACTACAGGATGTGGAGAATATCGAATTATGGAAAGAAAAATTCCCTCCATGCAGCTGGATGTTCAAAGGTTTTATTATTGTAAACCTTACTGATGTGACTATTGAAGATGCTATATCTGAATTAAAAACAGCTTTGCTTTTTCAGAAAACGGCTCAAAAAGACGAGTTAGACAAGCTACAGCGTATATTCAGGACGATTTATAAGATTCCGGATCTGAGAGTAGGGTTTACTGGATATAATGCAGAGGATAAGACTTTTGAGAAAGTAATGAAGATGAAGGCGAAAAGCTTTATTCTGAATGAAGACCTGCAGAGTGATTGTAAAACAGGAATATGTGAACAGAGTTTTAGTAACCTTATCGAAAAAAATAAAAAATTCAGCATTCCTAATGTGGAGAAGTATGCTAAAGAAAATGACAATCTTTTATCACGAAATTTATTGGCTAATGATGTAAAAAGCTGTATTCTGGCCCCACTGGCTAAAAACGGAAATTTGGTAGGTATTCTTGAACTGGTGGCTAATCGTAAAAATGTTCTTAATCGCATCAATGCGATGAAATTAGATGAAATTCTACCGTATATCATCACCGCATCCGAGCGTAACAAGAATGACTTTGAAAATCGCATAAAAGCAGTAATACAAAGTGAATGTACGTCTATACATCCTAGCGTATTATGGGTTTTTGAACGCGAAGCACGCAAATTTATAAGCGATTATGACAGCGATGGACTGGCATCTTTTAAAGATATCGTATTTAAGGATGTGTATCCGTTATACGGCCAAATAGATATTGTAGCCAGTAGTGATGCCAGGAATGAAGCTATTCAAAAAGATTTGCTCTATCAATTAGATGTTATTCTTGAAATTATCGATAAGGCTTATAATATTGAGGAACTTCCTATTTATGAGCAGGTAAAATTCAGAATTAAGGAATTCAGAATTGATATTGACGAAAGTCTGAATGCCAGCAGTGAGCAAAAGATATTTGGTTTATTGCAACGAGAGGTGAATCCTTTAATGGAGCATTTGGAAAAGCAAAGTGAAGAAATACGAAAAATGGTTGCCGATTATCGCGAAATGCTAAATCCCGAAACCGGTATTATTTATAACCATCGAAAAGATTACGATGATACGGTTCAACAAATTAACCGTACCATGTCCAGATTTTTAGATAAGCGGCAACTCGAAGCGCAGAACATCTACCCGCATTATTTTGAACGTTATAAGACAGATGGGGTAGATCATAATATGTATATAGGCCCGTCGCTCACAAAAAACAAGCCGTTTAATAAAGTTTATCTCTTTAATTTGAGATTGTGGCAAATTAAGACAATGGTAGAAATGGAAAATAAATTCTACCACCTGCAACAGTCTACTCCCATGCATTTGGATGCCGCGTCCTTGATTTTGGTTTATAATACCACGCTTTCTATACGTTATCGAATGGATGAAAAGAAATTTGACGTGGATGGTACGTACAATGCCAGATATGAAATCATTAAGAAGCGTATTGATAAAGCTTTTATTAAAGGTACTGAAGAGCGGATAACGCAAAAAGGTAAAATTGTTATTATCTATTCGCAAAAATCTGATGAGAGGGAATATCTGCGCTATGCGAAATATTTGCAGGCTAAAAGCTATCTGGGTGATGAGCTAGAGCTATTAGAATTAGAAGATGTACAGGGAGTTATTGGTCTTAAAGCGATACGGGTAAATATTCTATATACCTCAGAACATAAAGAACATGAAAAACCTATTACTTATGAAAATCTTATGGAAGAATTACATTAATAGGTTTTAAAAATGAATATAATCAATTTGATTTTTTTGAATATAGTAAATAGACTAAATATATAGCTTTTTTGAAGCTTTAAAAAAATTACCATTTATAATTCATGGGAAAATCACGAGGTTCTTAATTCCAATTTTTAGGAATCTATGTTGATGATATGTTCTATTCTTACTTAAAATTATCTTGTAGTATATTATAGCTATTATATTAAAAAAAGCTTCTAAAGGAGTGGGTTTAAGGCGGACTTTTGAAAGGATGTGAATACCTTTTAAAAACCTCCAGACGTTTTTTACTAGTAGAACTTCTAAATATTATCTAATAAATTTTACTAAAGTGTTAATTTATTATACCACAAAAGCTTAGTTTATGAACACTATCACTGTTTATGAGTTTTACATAAGTTAAGGTTTATTAATCGTTCTTCTAAACCTAAAGTTCTGATGTATTTTTAGGTTATGATAAAAGAGAAAATTTTTAACGATACAGCAACGGCTTTTAGATTAAAATCTGATATGGAAATTAATAGAGCCGTACTGCTTTTTAGTGTAATGGGAACACCATCTTTAATAAAACCGGGAATAGGACTTACAAAATTTGCTTTAAAAGCAAAATTACCGATTACTCCGATTATTAAAAATACCATTTTCGATCAATTTTGTGGAGGGATTACAATTGATGATTGCAAACCGGTTATGGACCAGATGGATGAGGTTAATTTATCCAGTATTTTGGATTATTCTGTAGAAGGGAAAAAAAATGAAGCGGAATTCGATTCGGCCTATAATGTGAAATTAGAGCTTATCGAATTGGCCAGAGAAGAAAGTGAAGTTCCTTTTGCTATTTTTAAACCCACCGCCTTAGGGAGGTTTAAAATCTGGCATAAGGTAAGTTCTCGTGTTAGTTTAAGTGACAAAGAAAAGGAAGAATGGGAGAGAGTGCAGCAAAGGGTAGAAGGTTTATGTGAAAAAGCGCATAAGCTTAAAGTAAGATTATACGCAGATGCTGAGGAATCTTGGATGCAGGAAGCAGCCGATCTTCTGATGGAAAAAATGATGGCTAGATTTAACAAAGAGGAAGCCTTGATTTTTAATACGTTTCAGTGTTACCGTTGGGATCGCCTGGAGTATATAAAAGAATTGCATGCAAAAGCGAAAGAGCAGGGCTTTAAGATTGGTGCGAAGATCGTAAGAGGCGCTTACATGGAAAAAGAAAATAAACGTGCCAGGAAACGAGGTAAAAAGTCACCTATTTGTAAGTCTAAAGAAGCGACCGATGTTAACTTTAATAGTGTGATGGGGTATTGCCTGGACCATTTAGAAGATTTTTCTGTATTTATTGGTACACATAACGAAATAAGTAATTATCTGGCTTTGCAAATATTAGAAGATAAAGGTATAGCTAAGGACGATCAGCGAGTTTGGTTTAGTCAGTTATATGGTATGAGTGATCAGATAAGTTATAATTTGGCAGCAAGAGGTTATAATACTGCCAAGTTAGTGCCATTTGGTCCCGTTAAAGATGTTGTTCCTTATTTATTAAGGAGAGCTGAGGAAAATTCGTCGGTTAAAGGGCAAACCAGTAGAGAGCTTAATTTGTTGAGCAGGGAAAAGGAGCGAAGAAAAAAATCTGAAAATCTTGCCGAGGCTAAGGCCTAATGCTAAATTTTATAGCTGTTTAAACTTCAGTATTTATGAATCCTGATATTCAGTAAATTAAAAGGTCCCTGATCACTTAAAAAGTATTCAAAATGATCGAATTTTGGGATATCCCGAAGTTATTTATTGCATTTTTTGTAATCTTACCGCTGGTATCCCTAATCCATGAGTTGGGACATGTGATTATTGCCAAAATTTTAGGCGCAACAAACGTCAAGATTATTATTGGCTCTGGACGAATTCTTTTAAACACAAGAATTTTCGAAATTAGAAAATACTATTTTTACTATGGGTATTGTTACTTCGAAAATATAGACGATGACAGCCGCTGGAAAAATCTCTTTATCTATTCCGGCGGCATACTGGCCAATATTTTTGTGGCGGTACTCTTGATATATGTAATGTCTGGCGATTTTTTAGATACTACAATTTTTACTTATCAGTTCTTATATTTTTCCATGTATTATGTGTTTTTCGCTTTGCTGCCTATGAGTTATCCTGATGGCAATTATAGCGATGGAAAGATTATTTATCACTTACTGAAAAGAAACCATCAATTATTACAGCAAAAGCGGTTTCAACTGTGGTTTGATACTGATGATAAATGTTGGAAATTATCTGTAGAAAACAGAGATCAAATAGAAGAATTGGATGATTTTGATAAAGCCTACGAAATAGCCTTAGAGCAGGCAAGAACCTCAAGACCCAGTAAGCTTGAAGTCATCAAAGAAAATACAAGTCATTTTGAAATTTTTCCAAGAAGTCCTATTTAAAGAATACCTGAAATATAGATAAAATGAATAAGCTCCCTATCATAGGATAAAGGAGCTTACTCTGCACTAACTAAAAATTAACTCAAAATTGCCGAAGTTCTTTGGCGGAGAACAAAATTGCAAATTCACGTTTCATATTTTGGTGTTTTAAAGATGTTTCTTATGTCACAATTCAGAGAATAGTTTCCTTTTAAATTGAAGATTTCAATGCTTTTTTTATCTGATTAGCGACTAAAGAAACCTGCACAGGTTGAAGTAAAACGACCCCTACATTTATAAATTCCATATTATTTTTGATAGTCTTACTGGTTACAATACTAGGAGTACCAGCCTTTAATTTATCGTATAATTGAGAACCGCTAATCTTGAATTTATCGGTATCCCAGATAACATCAAGGGTGGGGAATACATTTGCAGGACCTTGTGGAATGACTACTTTGGTTTCAACACCTTCCATTTTATCCAGGATGGCACTAATTTTGGCAGTACGATCCATCCATTGCTGCCATTCTTTATCATGATCTTTTTCCAGGTAACTTTTTAAAGCAGCATACATTCCAAAAATTTCTTCTTTGTTTACTTTCATTGGACGACCTATAGGTGCTTCATGCGGACTGTAATTTAACTTCGCAGCTTCGATAAGAGAAGCTTTACCAAAAAGTAGGCCTGCACTTTGGGGGCCCCTAATCATTTTTCCTCCTGAAAAAGTCACCATATCGAAACCCATTTTTTGATATTTGAAGAGGTTTTCTACCGGTGGAACATCAGCAGCAGCATCAATAAATGATGGTACATTATGGTCTTTACAAATAGCCACAAACTTTTCGTGCGAAATATTATTTTTTATGCCATACCAGGACTCCGCAGCATTAAAGAAAAGTGCCATCACCGTATTTTTATTGAAGGCTTTATGCATTTCTTCTTCGTTATCAACTTCGATAATTTTTGCACCTGTAGTGGTTATGGCCTGATCGAATACGTAACGATGATTTTTTTGCATGATCACTTCAGGACGCTTCCCGGGAAGATTAGGTATGAGTTTTCGTTTTTCTGAATCGAAACCTGTGATGGCCGCCGCAGTCCCCAGTACTAGTGCACATGCAGCACCCGATGTTACCATAGCCGCTTCGCAGTTTAGCATTTCCGCAATTTTAAATCCCGCCTTATCCTGTAACTGGTACATATCTGCAAAATCATGAGCGGTAGAATTGATAGCTTCCAATACTTCCGGTAACATAAGCGAACCTGAAAGCCAGGTCATCGTTGCAGAGGCGTTGATTACTTTATCTACTCCTAACTCTTCAAAATAATCAATACTTTTTTTAGCGTATTTGATTTTCCCGAAGGCATCGTATTTATATATGGAACCCGGTATACCAGCAGCCAGTGTCATTATTGGAATACTTTTTAAAATATCTCTTCTTTTCATAATAGCAGGTTATTAGTTTACTCGTTAATCGATATTAAACACTCTGAGGCTTGCCCTTAAGGGAGCTTACCAGGTACGCTTGTTTAAAAAATGGTTTAGTTCTTCCTGTGTCATAGGAACACTATTACCATTATTTTTAATCCATTTAAGAAACCGATCTTTGATAGCTGGTGTCCATTCATTATCAATCTCGCCAGATTCGTAAATTCCTTTAGAGAGCATTTCATGACCAAATTCATCTCTTAAATCAATAAATTCAGCTGTTAGAACTACTTTCTCTACCAAATGCGCCGGAATAAAAATGACACCTTCTTTTTTGGCTAAGACTAAATCCCCGGGCATTACAATGGCCTTCCCAATTTTTATTGGAGTATTTAATCCTGCCAGCATCACATTTTTTAAGTAGGTAGGGTTCCAATTTTTAACAAATGCATTAAAACCTTCGATTTTGGATAGACCTTCTAAATCTCTTGAAGATCCATAAAATACAACTCCTCTTTTTGTTTTAGAATAAATGGCATTTCCCAGATTATCACCTATCAAAGTCCCTTGTAGTGTCTTCCCAAAAGCATCGGCAACATAAATATCACCTTCGGTTAATTTAGCGATAGGCCAGGAGTTTGTGTTTCCTTTAAACCCATGTTCATGTCCTCGGGTTTTTATTTGCTTCTCAATATCCGGGCGACTAGGCAAAAACATTGCTGTTACTGCTCTACCAACCACCGGCTGGTCATTAATGCTTTTCCATTCCCCTTCGTATTGCGAAGCATATCCCTCATTATCCAGAATCTGCCAGGCTACGTCTATAGAAATGCCCTTTGCACGTTCGATAAGATCTGCCGGGATTTTAGGACGTCCATCGTCAAAACGTTCCCCTTTCCACGTATCGGTGAGGTATATAAGCTCTTCTTTGGCAATTTGCTGAGCATGTACTACATGTAAGCCTATAAAGCAGAAAATGATAAGGATATAAGACTCAGGTTTTCTAATTTTCATAAGGCGTTTTTTAAAGGTTACTATCCCATTCTGGGCTGGCCAGCCCGTTTAGGTCGTAAACGATTTTACCAGCACGAACCGTCATTTCACATTGCAGCTTTTTAGCGCCCATCATCTTTTTTCCGCTGCTATCGATAAATCCAAATTCGCCATCCAGTAATGATAAAACCGCGATATCGGCTATACTACCTTCAGATAGGTTTCCTAGTTCTTCATGATGAATGACCTGGGCCGGTTTCCAGGTAGAGGCGTTAATTACCTGTTCCAGTGACATATTCAGGTTTAGAAATTTAGACATCACATTAAGCATGTCTTTCATTCCGCCGTTCATACTCTCCGCATGCAAATCGGTACTAATGGTATCTGGAAAGAAATCTTCGTCTATAGCTGGTATTGCCTGTGCAAATGCAAAACTACCACCGCCATGACCTACATCGAAAATGATTCCTTTTTCACGGCCTTTAGTAGCATAGTTGTACAATTTACCCGTAGTAGGATCAAGAATCGTCATTCTTACGCTAGAGAGATTAGCATACATATGAGTGAAAATATCTCCCGGACGAAGCTCCTCCATGAACAAACGAGTTAAAGAGAGGGGAGGTTGATGCCCGCCAAAATCGATCATTACCGGAACATCAGCAATCTCCCCGGCTTCCACGGCTCTTTGTATAGGCGTCCATTCGGCTCCCGAATAATGCGCGACTTTAATTCCAACTAGTTCAGGATGTTGCTGGATGGTTAAGGCAGTCATTTTGGCATTCATATCCTGTAAATCCTGTTCCCAAACACCACCACGCATGCCTTCTCCAACAATATTAAGAAATGATAACACTCTGGTTTCAGAATGATCAATCACGTTATTCTTAAAGGTCTCAAAGTTTTTCCATCCGGGGCTTCCGGCATCAACAACGGTAGTCACTCCGTTTCTAAAGGTAAATCCATCGGGGGGGAGTGCTAAAAACCCGTCAGAGAGGTAATGATTTTCTTTGGTTCCGTAGAAATTATGGGTGTGAAGGTCAATAATTCCCGGACTTACATAATAGCCTTTTAAGTCTACAGTTTTCTTAGCTGAACTGGTATTGATATTCGTTTTTACCGCAACAATCGTATCATTTTTGATAGCGATATCCAGCGTTTTACGCTCAATTTTATTCTTAGGATCGATTACAGTTCCGCCCTTTAATAACAGGTCGTATTCTTGCGAAAAGACATGAGGGGATCCGCACAGTAGTGTGATAATAACTACCGTGTACTTAAAAAAATATGTTTTAAACATTAGGTGATTTTTTGCGTTAGAATTTCATTCAGTCTTGAGGCAACGACTCTTTCCTGCCCAGGTTTAAGCATCCAGGTGGTAATACTCACAGTGTTCTTTCCGCCACCGGCAATTTCTATAGAGGGATGACCATTTCTCATCGCTTCTTTTAACTGGTCGCCGGAGATCTTAATTTTTGAAGTATCCCAGTTGAGGTGGAGCGTCGGGACAACATTTGCCAGTTCTGGTACTTTAATTTCGGTGGTCATACCTTCAAAATCTTTCACTGCATTTTGAACCAGGTTTATCTGGCCTTCCCAAAGATTCCAATCGGCTTCATGATCTCTTGAAAGAAAGTCTTCAACTGCGGCAAGCATACCTACAATTTCTTCTTTATTTACCTTCATCCCGCGACCAATAGTATCTCCAAATGGCGGTGCATTTAGCCGGGCGGCATCAATATATTTTTTCTTACCCATTAAAATACCGGCACTTTGCGGCCCTCTAAGCCCTTTGCCACCAGAGAAACAAACCATATCGAATCCCATTTGCTGAAATCTGAAAAGATTTTCTACGGGAGGGACATCGGCGGCACAATCGATCATAGTGGGCACTCCATTTTTTTGGCAAATATCTAATACCTCCTGCCACTGGATCTCGCCTTCGTAATTAAGAAAATTAACAAAGTAATACATGGCTGTATTTTTAGTGATCGCTTTTTCCAACTCCTTTGCAGTATCTACATACACTACTTTAACGCCACAATTTTCTATAGCCTGGGCATATTCGATGGCATGTTTACGTTGCATGATCACTTCGGTTTTCATGCCGGTACCTTCAAGATGGGGTAGCATTCCTGCTTTTTCAGCATCCATACCGGTTAAAGTTCCAGCTGTTCCCAATGTTATTGCGGCGGCTGCACCAGATGTTACTGTTGCAGCCTCACATTTTAATAATTCAGCAAGTCGAGCGCCTACTTTATCTTGTAATTCATGATAATTTACAAAATCATAAGAGGTCGCCATATAAGCGTCCTTTACCTCTTCACGCATTAAAGAACCCGTCATAAACGTATAGGTTCCGGCAGCATTGATAAAAGTCCTTACGCCAAGTTCTTTAAAATAATCTCTCTTTGCCGCTTTAGTAGGTTTTGAAGCAGCATTCTTTTTAACAAAGAAATCCGGCTTTAAAACTCCTGCCAGTGGCAGCAGAGAAAGTGATTTTATTAAATTTCTTCTGGATGTCATAATTTTTTATTTTAATGCTGCTATACAGTCGATTTCTACCAGAGAATTCCCCGGTACACCTCCGTAAACAGCTACCGTAGTGCGCACAGGAGGGTTTTTACCAAACTTTCCAAGGTACACTTCATTCATGGCTTTGTAGTCGTTAAGGTCGTTGAGGTATACATTTACCTTAAGCACTTTTTCCATGGAAGAACCTGCTTTTTCAAGCTCTTTTTTCAATTCCTCTAAAACATGTTTGGTATGATCTTTAATATCTCCCTCAAAATGAGCTCCTTTTCCTGCGATATAAACAAGACCATTATGAACTACAGAACTAGAGAATAATGGCACCTCCTGATCTGAGTCTTCATCAGTATTTCTAATAATGTTGTTTGAAGACTGGTCTTCGGATAAATTTTTGGTATTTAAATTTTTACCAAAGGCGGCTAATCCTGTTAATCCAAAAACTGATGCAGCTATTTTTCTGATTGCGCTTCTACGTTGATTTTTCATAAATATTATTTATTTAGTGTTTATTGTTCTACGTCCCACCATACTCTGGTTGTAAACAGGTCTAATCCCTGTTGACTAACTGCCGCCTCATAATTTTCAGTGTTTACACTAATTTCACTAGGCGGATAAGTAAGTCTTCTTGGTATCGTCCCACCGGTAAGGTTTCCGGTTACATTTACCGGTGTTAACTCAGGGTAACCTGTTCTTCTCCAATTAGAGTATACTTCAATCTCATCAGGAAAAACAGAAACCCAAAATTGAGTATGAATTGTTTCCATTTGTTCTTCAAGGCTTCCGGTTAAACTTTGGGAAGCGATATAGGTGTTGATCTCTTCTTCTGAAACGGCAGCCTCATTTCCATATAAGCCTTCCAGGCTGTTCATCGCATCTCTAATACCTTCCAGATAATAAGATTGGGCATCTCCATATGTCCATCCTCTTGCTGAAGCCTCAGCCAGGAGCAGGTTCATTTCAGCACTTCCCAGTACCATTAAATAAGAGTTAAGCGATAAAAGGGTGTTAAGATTAGGCTCTGAAAGTCCTGGAAAGTTTTCTGGACGGTTTACAAGGCCGTTAGGCATTCCCTGTTGTAACTCCGGATCAGTTTTTTGGGAGCCATTAATCCATACGGCAGCAAAGGAACTTAGCCTTGGATCATTATTTTCTTTCAGGTAGCTGATAAAGGTATCAGCAAATTTACCACCTTCGGTGTTACTGCTTCCCTGGTTAGATTCGCTATAGTTGTTGTTCCTTAATTGAAAAGCAATAGGATTTGAATTGATCACCTGCCCACCAGGATAATCGATAATGGCATTATTTGAAGGTTCTGCTATTATGCCGGCTGATATGGCTTTTTGTGCCCACTCTTCGGCAAGGGTAGGATTCACTTTGGTTAAACGCATCGCTAATCGTAGCATTAAAGAATTCGCAAATCTGCTCCACTGGTCTACATTGCCGTTATAAATTAAATCCCCGTTACCAAAACTTGGTTGGTTAGCATCTAAAGAACCAGAAGCACTTTGTAGTGTATTAAGCATATCCATGTAAATGGCTTCTTGAGTATCGTACACCGGGCTGTAGTTTGCTTCGCTGAATGCTGTAGTAGCTTCGGTATAAGGCACCATACCGTATAAATCGGTAAGACGATGATAGGTATATACTTTCCAGATTTGGGCTATGGCGTTTTGATTGGAAAGTCCCTCGGCTCCTTCAGTAGCATAAATGATTTTATCTATTTCATTTATGGCGTCCAGATAAGCCCCGTTAAAAAAAGCGTACGGATAACTTCCTGAAATGTACAGGTATTTATCACCTAATCCCGGCACCTCAAGATAGGTTGCGAAATGCTGAACAAATCCTCCTGCACCAAATTCGTAAACTGTTCCTGTACTATTATTTAAAGCATCGTAAATAGCTTTAGTGAACATATACTCAGGATCTACCTGATTAGAGGCATCCGGATTGGTGTTTTCCTCTTCAAAACCGTCATCGCAGCTTATGAATAAAGTAGAAACTATTACGAATAAGTATGTTAATTTAGTATATATAGTTTTCATAACGTTTTCGATTAAAATTTAAACTTAAGATTCAATCCATAACTTCTTGTTCTTGGAAGCGCGAAGGATTCGAATCCCTGAGCATTACTGTTGGTATAAGCAGATTCCGGATCGAAGTTATCGGTCTTGCTATACAGCACAAACAAGTTCCTGGCGATAAAAGACAGGGAAGCCGATTGTAATTTGAAAAGGCTAATGTTCTCTACCGGAATATTATAACTTAAAACGACCTGTCTTAATTTTACAAAACTACCATCGTAAATAAAGTGATCTGAGTAGTTTTTAAGGTTTTGATAGTAGGATCTGATATCTGTGGATGGGATAGTATTGGTATAGGGATCGCCGTTTTGGTCTACCCCTTCTAGTACAAGTCCGTTTTCCCTACCTTCCAAAGTCCGTTTGGATAATCCAAACCTGGTTGCATATACGTTAAGTACAGAGAAAATATCATTACCAAATTTACCATCTAAAAGAACATCTAAAGCAAAGTTTTTATATTTAAAACGATTGCTTAATCCCATCGATAAAGGAGCAACCGAGTTTCCGATCTTTTTTAGTTCACTTCGCATGGGGAAACCGGAATTCGAATCGAATACAATATTACCTTCATCGTCTCTAAGCATAGAATATCCTTTGATCACTCCAAAAGCTTGTCCTACTTCATGATGAATTTCAGCCCAGTTCCCCACAGAATTCGCTACGGAAATGGTATTTAGGCCTTCTGCTAACTGCTTTACTTCATTTTTGTTATAGGCCATGTTATAATTTATATCCCAGCTGAAATTATCATTCTTTACCGGCGTGCCGTTTACAGCAACTTCAATTCCCTGGTTTTCTACTTCTCCCACATTAAAGTAGGTATACTCGTAACCTGTAGTAACCGGGATCTGAGCATTTACGATATCATCTGTGGTTGTTTTGTCGTAAACTGCTACATCAAAACCTAAACGGTTATTGAATAATCTTGCTTCTAACCCAATTTCAAAAGTGGTAGAGGTATAGGGTCTAAGATTTGCATTTGCTAAGAGTCGTTGCCCGCCAACCTGAGTAACCTGTTGTAGCGGTTCCCCGCTACTGGGGATCATAGTGTAACTTTCGTTAAGGGTATAAGGATCGGGTAGACCTCCACCAACCTGTGCCCAGGAAGATCTTATCTTACCATAGCTAAACCAGTCTGGTTTATTGATAACTTCAGAGAAAACAAAACCGGCACCTACAGAAGGATATAAAATACTATTATCACTATCAGCTCCGTTCGAAGCAGTTAATGTAGAAAACCAGTCTTCTCTCGCGGTGGCATTCAGGTATAGATAGTTTTTATAACTAAGGTCCAGAGAACCGAATATGGAGTTTGTGGTAAGGTGTTGATTACTAGGAATCGTTGTGCTGGTTTGAAGATTGGTAAAACTATAAAAGAAAGGAATTATAAATTGCCTACCATCATAGTTGGTCTGCTCGTTTTGATATTTTCTGATATTTCCCCCGGCCATCACACCAAGATTGATATCTTCTGTAAGATCTTCATTATAATTAACGGTAAGCATACTATTGGTTTCGCTTACGGTTAAATCGAAACCATGATATTCTCCTGCCGCATTATTGGTATACAATGTTCCTGTAGGAAGAATGGCGGTAAAATCGAAACTGGTATAGTCCCTGCTTACCGATCCTCTCACACTAAGATTATCCAGTAAGCGATAATTTAAAGAAACCTGTCCTAAATATCGATCTCTAATACCTTCATTTTTAAATTTATTGGCTACAAAATAAGGGTTAGAAGCATAAGGGGTTTCATTCCATTCTATCTCGTAACCATTTTCATCATAGCCTGGATCCAACCATCGTACATCTACAGTATTTGCCAGCATATTCACCCAGTTAGGGTTACCGGTGGCATCCCCGGCGCTGGATCTGTTATAAGATTTGGAGCGATTAAATTGTACCAGTCCTTCAATATCCAGTCTTTCCCCGATGGTAGAATTAAGGTTTAAACTAAAAATACGCCGGTTAAAGCTATTATTGGGGACCACACCTTTGGTATCGGTATCTGAAATAGAGAATCTATAACTTGTTTTTTCTGACCCGCCGCTTAACGCAATGGTATTGATAAAAGTGGTACCGTTTTCGTAGAAATGGTCAATATTATTTTTTTGCGCCACATAAGGTCTTTCTATCCCATCGAAAGCAACAAACGGTTGCCCGTCAATGCGTTCTCCCCAGTTTCTACGTCCCCAGGTAATGGCATTAGACTGGTTTAAGGGACGTTGCCCGCCATTTCCCTGGCCGTACTCATATTGCCAGTCGGTAAAATCCATTGGAGAATCGACGGTGAAACTCGAATTAAATTCTATACCAATTCCGCTATTAAAACTTCCTTTTTTAGTGGTAATAATAATGGCGCCGTTCGAGGCTCTGGAACCATAAAGAGCTGCTGCGGTTGCTCCTTTAAGTACACTTATAGTTTCTATATCATCCGGGTTGATTCCTCCGGTACCATCTCCATGGTCTATATTAAAACCTCCGGCACTTGTAGAGGCGCTGCCTCCTAAAGTGGTATTATCCATGGGCATTCCATTAATTACATAAAGCGGCTGGTTGTCTCCCGATAATGAAGTATTTCCCCTAATAGTCACTCTACTGGAACCACCTGCTCCGGTTGTAAGATTAGAAACGCTTACTCCCGCAATTTTACCAGAAAGTGCATCAGCTAAGTTTACTTCTTTAGCCTGAGTAAAGCCATCCCCGTCTACTTCGGTTACGGCATAGGTAAGAGCTCTTTCTTCTTTTTTAATTCCCAGAGCGATAACCACAACATTTTCTAATTGCTCGGTATCATTTTGCAAGGTTGCATTTATAGTCGTTTGGCCATTTACCGTGATTTCCTGTTTTTTAAAACCTATTCCAGAAAATACTAATATGGCATTTTCACCCACTTCAATTTCGTAGACGCCATCAAAATTCGTAGAACTACCATTGTTGGTTCCTTTTTCTACTACATTAATTCCCGGTAGTGGCATTCCCTGGTCATCTACAATAGTACCTTTTACCAGCTGCTGGTAATTTGTGGTTTTTGCAGTTCTTCGAGGGATCTTTTTAACTGAAGGTTTTTTCTTTAAAATGATCTGGTTGTCGAAGATTTGGTAAGAAATACTATCATTTTTAAAGATAAGTTGTAGTACATTCTCAATCTTTTCTTTAGTAACATTCAAAGAAACAGGTCTTAACAGATCTATCTCATTGACTTTATAAACAAAGTTATAATCTGACGTTTTTTCAATAAAACTTAATACTTTTTCCAGTCGTTGATTTTCAACTTTTACAGAAATTTTATCGCCCTGAGAGTAAGACACACGGGCCTGTATCGTAAAGAGAGAAGTAAAAAGAAAAAGAAGACTCAGTTTCATTTTTAAGTTGCTGGTTAGTCGCTGAAAATATCTTTCATGCTTCAGAAGTTTTTTCATATTTTTGAAGTGTGTTTAAAGTGATTAATAAATTTTTAATCGCACCATACTAACCGAGAGGTGTTGCAGCATCTTTCGGTTTTTTTAATGCATTTTTTTAAGAGTTCAGGTGTTTCTCATACCTATTTATTTAATGATTATTTTATTGTTTTTTACCGTGTATTGTATATCATAAGCCTTTTCGAAATAGAAAAGCATTTTTTCCAGACTCACATCTTTATCAAAAGTGGCATTAAACTCACTTTTTTCCAGAGGTTTATTTTCGATCACAAACTCCACATTAAATTTTCGTTCTAAGGATTTGAATATTTCGTCAAAAGATTTATTTCTGAATATCAATTTGCCATAAATCCAGGAAGTATAAAGCTCGGTATCTACTTTTTCTTTTTGAAGTGTCTTGGAGTTCTGATTAAAAGTTCCCTTTTCACCTGGATGCAGTATTTGATCTTTTACGCTTTCTTTTTCCTTCATTTTTACAGCACCTTCTACCAATACCACTTCTGAAGTAGTATCGGAAGAATAGTCAGACATATTAAATTTTGTACCCAATACTTCAACCGCAATTTTATTTGATTCGACGATAAAAGGTTTGGTACTATCTTTACTTACTTCAAAAAAAGCTTCTCCAGTTAATACTACTTTTCTGTTGCGCCCATTAAATGCAACTGGAAATTTTAAACTGGCACCCGAATTCAGGTGAACAATAGTACTATCGGCCAGTACCAGCTTGTATTTTTTTCCGTAGGGAATTTTAATCGTATTATATTCGGTGGTTGTACCCGCTTTATTTCCTATGTAGCTTAACTGGTTATTTAGCGAATTATGTTTGGCCACTTTTTGTCTACCAACCTGAATAGCATTATCGTTTTCGTTAATATTTATTTCTTTACCATTATGTAATTGAATGGTGATTGGAGGTTGTTGCGAAGGAATAATTTGATTTCCCGGAGTATTTTGGGTATTGATAAACCATGTGGTGGCCACTAGCACGATGAAAACAGCTGCGGTATAGAAAAACCACTTATTTTTATGATACAGATGGATTAGCTTAGTGGTTTTAGGGCGGTTTAACTTGTTTGCCATTTTTTCATAAGCAATTTCGGGATCCGGAAGATGCAGTAAATCAATTTGGTAATTAGATTTTACGTAATTCTTAAATAATTGTTTATTGTTCTCGTCCTGCAACCACTTATATAGAATATGTAATTCTTTATCGTCGATAGAGTTTGTTAAATATTTTACTATTAAATCTTTCAATGCCTGTGTTTTTTATTTATAATACTCACTTTTAATAAAAACCCTTAAAAGAAATTTAATTTTTTTTAAATTTTATATTTATGTAAATTCTGCCATATTTCTAAAAGTTTTCTTAATGAAAGATGAGCTGTTGTTGTTAAGGAATATTAAAGATGGTGACCAGGTATCCTTTAAGGTCTTTTTTAAGGCGACCTATCCAGCATTATTTGGATATGTGAATTCCTATGCTCGAAACAGAGTACTGGCTGAGGATATTACGCAGCAGACTTACATCAAATTTTGGGAACACAGAGAAAAGATAGATATAGACAATTCTCCAAAAAGTTATTTATATACCATAGCCTATAATAGTTTTTTAGACTCGAAGAAAAGGGAGCAAAAAGAACGCAGCTATATAGATCAACTCCATCGCGCAGCCATAGAGGAGGAGACCAATGAAAAAGAAAAGCTGGAACTTAAATTAGAACGTCTACAAAAAGTCATAGAAAGTTTACCTGAAAAATGCAAAAAGATTCTAATCATGAATAAGATGGAAGGTTTAAAATATAAAGAAATAGCTGATAAACTTGATATTTCTGTAAAAACCGTAGAGTCTCAAATGCGTATCGCTTTTCAGAAAATTAGGGAGTCCTTTAAAAATGAAGAGATTATTTTATGGATGTTATTTGGTAGATTAAGCGGATGTTCCTTATGATGTGGATTCGGAAATAAGAATATAGTTAATTGCAATATAGAAGAGATTAAATAGAAGAGACTTAAGAATTAATATTCAAGCCCCAAGATTCAGGATTAATAATGTTAAATGTTAAGTGTGGAAGATAATTTTCTATACCGATTTGTTACAGGTAAGTATGGGGACGCTTGGTTTTAAACTCATTATGTTTTGAACAGATCTAGCGGAATAAGGACGTCTTATTTTAAGCCTTAGTCCTCTTTCCGTTAACCTAACCAATGTATAAAGAATATCAGATTTTGGAATAAGGTTTAAAAAAGCTTTAACGCTTGATGAATTTAAGATCCAGGAAGGAGGATTAAAAATGATGAATTTTAATTTTTGAATGTTGAATGCATTGAGATATAATGTCGGATAACGAACTATTGAGTGATAGAAAATAGAACATAGACTTTTGAAAGCACATTCAAGATCAAAGATTGAGGGCTAAAAAATGTTGAATTTTGAATGTTATATTTTGAATGTATCGAGATGAAATACGGCTCGTAGTTTCAAAAAGTATAACTTCTCATTACTCAATACTACCTACTCATTACAACTTACTTTCCGATACAAAAATTAGCAAAAATATTACCCAGTAGATCATCATTAGTTATTTCACCGGTAATTTCTCCAAAATGATGTAAGGCTTGTCGGATATCGATAGCCAGTAAATCGCCAGATAGATCCATATTTAAGCCATCTTCAACTTTATTGATTTCTTCCAGTGCTTTTAGAAGAGCATTGTAGTGACGACTGTTGGTCACAATGGTGTTGTTGTTACGAAGTGCACCGGTATTCACAAAATTTAATAATTTCTCTTTTAATTCTTCAACACCTAATCCGGTTTTGGCAGAAAGCAAATGAAGATCCGGAATTCTGGAAGTTAAAGTTTCAACCTGCCCTTCTGTTACCTGATCGATCTTATTGGCTATAATCACCAATGGTTTTTGTGGATATTTATTCTTTATTTTTTCAATCTCTACTTGTATCATGTTCAGCGAAGTTTCATTTCCCTGAAGCTGATCTTTAGCTACACTTCCTTCAGCGAATTCTATTTTGCTTAATCGTGAAGTATCAAATAGGTAAATAACGACCTGTGCCTGGCCTATTTTTTCGAACGTCTTTTTTATACCGATACTTTCTACCACATCTTTGGTTTCCCTAATACCGGCAGTATCGATAAATCGGAAACCAACGCCTCCTATAGCCAGCTCATCTTCAATAACATCCCGGGTGGTTCCGGCAATTTCAGAAACAATGGCACGTTCCTCATTTAATAAAGCATTTAACAGCGTGGATTTACCAACATTAGGTTCTCCAACGATGGCAACGGGAATGCCATTTTTCAATACATTTCCTGTCGCAAAAGAATCGATCAGGCGTTTTAAAACTTTTTGGATTCTGGCTACCAGATTCCTAAACTGATCGCGATTCGCAAATTCAACATCTTCTTCGGCAAAATCGAGTTCTAATTCGATCAGAGAGGCAAAGTTCAATAATTCTTCCCGTAAACGCTGAATTTCGTTGGAAAAACCACCGCGCATTTGTTGCATGGCCATTTGATGAGAGGCTGCATTTTCAGAAGAGATTAAATCGGCTACCGCTTCCGCCTGACTCAAATCCATTTTAGCATTTAGGAATGCTCTAAGTGTAAATTCCCCGGCTTCTGCAGAGCGACAACCTCTTCTTACCAAAAGCTGAATAATCTCCTGCTGAATATAAGGAGAGCCGTGGCAACTAATTTCGATAGTTTCTTCGCCGGTATACGATTTAGGTGCTCGAAACACTGAAATTAAAACTTCATCTAAATTGCGCTGTCCATCTACAATATTTCCTAAATGAAGGGTATGGGTAGGTTGTTCTTCTAATTTTTTCCTACTTTTTGCCTTAAAAAGTGGGGCAACAATCGAAATAGCTTCTGGTCCCGAAACTCGAATTACAGCAATAGCTCCCGCTCCCGAAGGGGTAGCAAGCGCAACAATGGTATCGTTTAATTTCATGCCTGCAAAGATAATAAAGAAAGAGCGTATGCAAAGATTTTGTAGAAAACTGTAACATTCCTTGGGTTTATTCGTCTTTTAAGTGTAGTTCTTTTTTTTAGGAACGTTTATTAACCATCAAAATACCATCAAAAAATTATGGAAACGTATAGTGCAATGCGAGAAGACAGGCAAATGTTAATGATTATGCATTTGAGTCAGTTACTGGATTTTGTTACCGGAATAGGAGGTTTTATCGTACCGCTGATCTTATGGGCAACACAAAAAGATAAAATTCAGGATATGGACGAGCAGGGGAAAGAGATCATAAATTTTCAGATTAGTCTATTTATTTATTCAATAGTTTGTATTCCGTTGATATTTTTATTTGGTTTAGGATTTTTGTTTTTAATTTTAGTAGGTATTCTGGGGTTAATTTTTCCTATTATCAATGCGATCAAAGCTTCTAATGGAGAGCCAACGAATTACCCAATGACGATTAGAATCATCCAATAATATATACAATATCAAACTAAAGAATCAACTTTGGTTTCATGCATCAATCGAAAAGCAAAAACCCATTCAGTTTACTGAATGGGTTTTAATTTTATATAAATAGAATCCTATTTTAGAGCTGTCTATTTGTTAGTTATTCAACATTACCGGCATTACCAGCATTGTGATTTTTTCTCCCGGATCTAATCCGTCAACCGGAGTTAAGATTCCGGCACGGTTAGGTAAACTCATTTCTAACTGTACTTCATCTGAATTTAAGTTATTCAGCATTTCGGTAAGAAATCTGGAGTTAAAACCAATTTGCATATCATCTCCCTGGTAACCACAAGTTAAACGCTCTTCAGCTTTGTTGCTGTAATCTACATCTTCCGCAGAAATATTTAACTCGGCTCCGGCGATTTTTAAACGTACCTGATGCGTTGTTTTATTAGAGAAAATAGATACCCTTCTTACCGAACTTAAAAACTGGTTACGCTCTATGGTAAGTTTATTAGGATTTTCTTTTGGGATTACCGCTTCGTAATTTGGGTATTTACCATCGATTAAACGACAAATTAATGTGGTATCATCAAAAGTAAATTTAGCATTACTCTCATTATATTCGATAAGAACTTCGCTTTCGCTACCCGCAAGAATTCCTTTTAAAAGATTAAGCGGTTTCTTGGGCATAATAAATTCTGCCGTTTGTGAAGCCGTCACATCTTCGCGGGAATACTTTACCAATTTATGGGCATCTGTAGCGACAAAAGTTAAGCCTTCTGTAGAGAACTGAAAGAACACGCCGCTCATTACCGGGCGAAGGTCATCATTACCAGAGGCAAAAATAGTCTTACTAATGGCTGAAGAAAGAATATCACCTTCGATCACTGTATTGCTTGGATCTTCAAGACTTACAGGATTAGGGAATTCTTCACCATCGGCATAAGCCAGTGCGTATTTACCATGATTAGAGCTAAGCTCTATCGTATGATTATCCTCGGCAACAAAAGTTAAAGGTTGCTCTGGAAAAGTTTTTAGCGTATCTAAAAGAAGTTTGGCCGGTACAGCGATTTTTCCTTCAGAATCAGATTCTACATTTAATTTAGCAGACATGGTGGTCTCTAAATCTGAAGCAGAAACTGTTAACTCGTCATTGTTCAAATCAAAAAGGAAATTATCCAATATCGGCAAAGTGTTGTTATTATTAATAACCCCACCAAGTATCTGAAGCTGTTTCAGCAAATAACTGCTGGATACAATAAATTTCATTGGCTTTTTATTGATTTATTTAGAATCACTTACAAAGATATTTTAATCCTGTAAAAATTGAAGCAGCTGAAAGGAGTTTTTATTAACATTAAATTGAATTTGTTGACAAGTAAACTGCTATCTTCCAGTGCTTTTTTGAAAAACCACCCTGTTAAATTGTTAATATGTCGAAAATCAGGAATTTTTTGAAGGCATTATTTCTTCCTGATATATTTCCTGCGTCTAAGCCAGGTATAAAGCAGCGCAAAAATGCCCAATATCAATAGCGGTAATGCAATGCTTATCAATTGCCATTTGCTACGTTCAGCAGCAGTTTTTTGCGGATCCAAAAATGCGATCGTTACTTTTTTGGTACGAATGTCCATTAGTCCCCGGTCATCCAACATATAGTTAACGGCATTCAGTAAAAACTCTTTATTACCATAGGTAGTACCGGTATATTTTTGAAATCCAAGCGCTAGTGGTTCCCCTTGTTGAAGATCATTTTTGATCACGTCTCCATCCGAAATTACCAGCATTGCAGTAGGTTTGCTTTGGTCTAAATTATCCCGTATTTTAAAGGGTTTTAAGCGATTGTTGTATACTGAAGTAAATTCGCCTTCCAGTAAAACGGCGAGCGCTTGTTTCCCATCAGTATACGACGCAATATCTGGTTCTTTACCAACGATATTTAAACTGATCTCACGAGGAGTCCCTTCAACCTTCGATTTTGGAGAACTAGTTAATAATATCGTTTTTTTGATGTTGTTTTTTAATGTGTCTATAGGATTTACAAAATCAAATTTTACCGCTTCTATATTATTGATGATTGGATGGTCGTTAGGGGAGGTGGTAAGCGGACTATAAAACCATGGATAGGGATTAAATCGGGTATCGTTACCATTCCCGGTAGCCAGAATAATTGGTGCCGAATATATATCGTTTACAAGGCTGGGGTTAATTCTTAAGCCATAACTAAAGAAGAAATCCCCCAGATTAAGGTTTTGTGGTAAAGCAAAGGCTGAACCGTTGGGATTTAATAGGCTGTCTTTTTCCATCGCAACACTTTCGGTAAGCCACAGTGATTTTCCACCGTTCATGGTGTATTGATCCAGAATATATTTCTCGTTCTCAGTAAAAGGTTGGGTTGGTTTTGCTTCAATGATAAGATCATATTCCCTTAATTCCTTTAGTGTTTTTTGCGGATTCACCGCAGCTGAATCTAAAGTGAAAGGCGCCATAAAATAATATTGTTGAAGCGTCTTTACAAAATCGGCAATATTAGCATTGGGCAATTCACCATTACCGCGCATCACTGCAATTTTCTTTTCCCTGGGGTAAATTAGCTTGTTTATCGCATCAGTAAAAGCGTATTCTAATTGTTGGACCGAGTTGGTCACACGATCTTCATCACTGCTTCCTAACTGATTTTTAAGCAAACCAATACGTACCGATTTTTCACCAAGATTGGCCATGGCCCAGGGAAAAATAATCGTTTCGCTATTTTGCCCGTTTTCCATGACATTTACGCGTGCGGGAGACATGCCCATCTGGTAAAACTGTTGAGCCACCTGTTGCGCATTGGCATCTTCAGCCAAAGGGTCTATAAAATTAAAGCTGATATTGCTGTTTTTAGCTGTATATTCTTCAAGGATTTGACGGGTTTCGTTTTGCAGGCGTCTAAATTCTGAAGGAAAGTCACCTTTTAAAAATACATCGATAATGATGGGGTCTTTGATATCGGCTATAATTTCCTCGGAAGCTTTGGAAAGAGTGTAGCGCTTGTCCTGTGTAAGATCTAAACGTTCAAAATAGTGTGAAGCAACAAAGTTTATCGCAATTAAGATTACGATAAATAAAACAACCGATTTATATTTCGAAAACTGCTTCAAGATTAGTTATTTCTTAGATTTTTTATTCTGAAGTGCGTAAGCTTTAAAAACAAAGCAATAAAACTTAAAAAGTAAATAAGATCGCGGGTATCTACAACTCCCCGGCTAATACTGCGGTAATGATAGCTAATTCCGAAGTATTCTATTCCGTATTCCGGGGCTTCAAAGATTGATAATCCGGAAATTCCTTCAAATAAAAAGAAACTCAAAAAACATATAAAAACAGCTATAATAAAAGCTACGATCTGGTTTTCGGTTAAGCTGGAAGAAAATATCCCGATGGCGGTATAACAACCACTCAGAAACAATAGTCCCAGATAACTCCCTAAAGTTGCTCCTAAATCAAAATTTCCAGGAGTTCGACCTAACTCTGAAATGCAGATCACGTAAATAACCGAAGGAACAATTGCTAAAATCACTAATAGTAAAGCTCCCAGGTATTTGCCAAATATTAGTTTAGCGATCGATAAAGGTTTAGTAAGTAAGAGCTCCATGGTACCTAGTTTCTGTTCTTCAGAAAAGCTTTTCATGGAAATGGCGGGGATCAGAAAGATAAAAATCCAAGGCGCCATATTAAAGAACGGCTTGATAGTAGCGAAACCGCTATCTAAAATGTTATACTCTCCTGTAAACACAAATAAAAACAGGCCGCTAACCACCAAAAATATCCCAATGACCAGATAGCCTATAGGAGTGGCAAAAAAAGATTGTATTTCTTTATTTAAAATAGCTAACAAAGCGACTTAATTTTGATCTGAAACCCAAAGTTGATCAACACTCCAGGCTTCTGGTTTCGCATTAAACAAAATTTTGGTATTGCTCCAAACGACCTTGAAAAATGCAGAATTTCGATAATTTTCCAATGCATTTTCATTTTCCCAGTAACTATACGTAAAAAATTGACTGGTATTGTCTTTGTCACGATATAATTCTAAATGTCTACAACCTTTAAAATTGCGAATTTGCTCTTTGGTATTTTCAAAGATTTCTAAAAAAGCATCGATATTTTCAGGGCTAAAGCTCAGCTTTACGATCCTTACTAGCATAAGCTTCAAATTTTATAGTTACGGTATCACGATTTTGTAATCCAAAGAGGCTGGCCGCGCTGCCCACAGTTAAGGGATTACTTTTATAAATGGCCAGTTCGATATATCCGGCCGAATTAAATACAGCTAGTTTTTTACCATCTTCTTCGCCGCGTTTTTCTTTTTCTATTTTAAAGTTAATGCAGTCACTATAAGTTTCATGTACTTTACTAAAGGTGACCATTCTTGCACTAATGGTAAAATTTCTTCCTTTGCCTATATTCTCGAATAATTTCCTGGAAATATTGGTAATCACATTCCCATAATTATCAATATAAATTACATGCCCGATAATCTGGTTTTTATCTGAGTTGATTAAAGGCTCAATTTGTTTTAGATATTTAATCTCCTGAATATTTTTTCCTATAACATCTAAAGTACCACCGCGTGCAATATGACAGGCTACTTTCACAAAAATATCCAGCACAGGAAAGTTGGATTCAATCTTATCGTGGATATTGATTTCTACGATTTTTTCAGGCTTAATTTCTGAAGCCAATAATGACAAAATACCATTGTTGGCGCAAAGAAAATAATGATCGTCCAACAATACGGCCAGATGTTTATTCTCTGGCGTTAATTCTGAATCAATCCCTATTATATGAATGCTTCCTTTTGGAAAGCTTTTGTAAGCATTTTTAATAATATAACTCGCTTCGCTAATATGAAAAGGAGAGATACAATGCGAAATATCAACAATCCTAACATCATCAAGTTCGCTGTAAACAGCTCCTTTAACCGCTGCTGCAAAGTAATCTTTCTGCCCAAAATCGGTTGTTAAGGTAATGATTGCCATAAGTGATTGTTAATATTTTTTTAAGTTGTAAAGGCTAAATTTCCTTAAGTTTGTATAAGGAGCGAAGATACTTTTATTTTGTTCTTCCAACCTTAAAATTGCGCCAAAAATATGGCGATAAATCAGGCTGCAAAAATAAATCCTGATATTTGGAACACAAATTTAACCGGTAAGAATTTTACTCGATAATCGAGATTAAATGCTCCGGTTCTTATCTAGATAGCTATCGGGATAGGAGGTATTGAAATAAAGAAATCATAATAAATGACTTATGGGCTTTCCCAGAGGTAGTTTATGCTTATAACCACCAAATTTTAACTAAAACAAAGGCTTTTGAACGAACTTGTAATCGAACTTTCAGAGATTAGTCCCAGAGATTTTTTTGGGCAGGGTAATGAACATATTGAACTTTTAAAAAGATATTTTCCGAAGTTAAAAATCGTAGCACGAGGAAGTAAAATAAAAGTTTTTGGAGATGAAGAAATGCTGGAAGAATTCGATAAGCGATTTACCATGCTTATCGAGCATTTTGGAAAGTTTAATAAACTGGATGAAAATGTTATTGAGCGCGTCTTAACGAGTGAGAGTAAGGAAGAATATCAATCTTCTAAAGAAAGCGGTGAGGTTTTGGTGCATGGAGTAAGCGGTAGATTAATCAAAGCACAAACCGCCAACCAGCGTAAAATGGTAGATCTTAGTAAAAAGAACGATCTGCTATTTGCTATAGGCCCGGCGGGAACCGGAAAAACGTATACCGGTGTAGCCCTAGCGGTTAAAGCTTTAAAAGACAAAGAGGTTAAAAGGATCATTCTTACTCGTCCCGCGGTGGAAGCGGGGGAGAACCTTGGATTTTTACCGGGAGATCTTAAAGAAAAACTGGATCCTTACATGCAGCCACTGTATGATGGATTACGCGATATGATCCCGGCAGAAAGACTTGAATCTTTTATCGAAAAAGGAGTGATACAGATAGCCCCATTAGCCTTTATGCGTGGTAGAACCTTGGATAATGCGTTTGTAATCTTAGATGAAGCACAAAATACTACCCATGCACAAATGAAAATGTTTTTAACCCGAATGGGAAAAAATGCTAAATTTATTATTACCGGCGATCCGGGCCAGATCGATTTACCTAGAAGAACAGTATCCGGGTTAAAAGAAGCGCTTTTGGTTTTAAAAGACGTAAAAGGTGTAGGGATGGTATATTTGGACGATAAAGATGTGATTCGTCATCGATTGGTGAAAAAGATCATCGCGGCCTACAAAACAATAGAACACAACGATTAAATAAAAATAAATCAACCGATTTTAAAGAAATGAGTAATACTCTAATAAAGACCGATTATAATTTTCCTGGACAAAAATCAGTATACAAAGGAAAGGTGAGAGATGTATATGCTTTCGAAGATGATCAACTGGTGATGATTGCCTCAGACCGTCTTTCGGCTTTTGACGTGGTGATGCCAAAAGGAATTCCTTATAAAGGTCAGATTCTGAACCAGATTGCTACTAAAATGATGAAGGATACTGAAGATTTGGTACCAAACTGGCTTCAGGCAACACCAGATCCTAACGTAGCTGTAGGTGAAGCCTGCGAACCTTTTAAAGTAGAAATGGTGATTCGTGGATATCTTTCAGGGCACGCGGCAAGAGAATATCAAGCTGGTAAAAGAACACTTTGTGGAGTGGCTATGCCAGAAGGAATGAAGGAAAACGATCGTTTTCCTGAACCCATAATTACTCCGGCTACCAAAGCAGAACAGGGTGATCATGATGAAGATATCTCTAAAGAAGATATTTTAAAACGCGGAATTGTTTCTGCGGAAGATTATGCGGTATTAGAGGATTACACCAAAAAACTTTTTCAACGTGGAACCGAAATTGCTGAAAAGCGAGGCTTAATTTTAGTGGATACTAAATATGAGTTCGGGAAAACTAAAGATGGTAAAATCGTTTTGATCGACGAAATTCATACCCCTGATTCTTCAAGATATTTCTATGCCAGTACTTATAAAGAATTACAGGAGAAAGGAGAGCCACAAAAGCAGCTTTCTAAAGAATTTGTTCGCCAGTGGCTTATCCAGAATGGGTTTCAGGGCAAAGAAGGACAAGAAGTGCCGTTTATGAGTGACGAATATATAGAAACCGTAAGCGAAAGATATATAGAATTATATGAAAATATAACCGGAGAGACTTTTGAAAAAGCAGATGTTTCTAATATTGAAAAACGGGTAGAAGAAAATGTAAAAGCCTATTTGAAATAGGAATACTGTCTAATCACTATAGAAAAGCGATCTGTTGTAATAGACATATCGCTTTTTTTATGTTCAAATTTTTATAAAAACATAGAATTGTTTAAGCGAAATCAGTAAAAAATCAATAGTTTTAAGGGAAAATTAAAGAATCCTTACAACCGATTGATAATTATGAGTAATTACCACATTAAAAATCTGGAAGAATATTTTCAGGTTTATAGAAAATCCGTGCGCGAACCAGAAAATTTTTGGGCAGAAATTGCCGAAGAGCATTTTACCTGGAGAAAAAAATGGGACAATGTATTAAGCTGGGATTTTACCAAACCAGAAGTAAAATGGTTTGAAAATGCTAAACTGAATATCACTGAAAACTGTATAGATCGTCATCTTTTAACTCGAGGTGAGAAAACCGCCATTATTTGGGAGCCTAACGATAGTAGTGAAGAAGCTCAACATATCACTTATAACGAGCTGCATAAAAAAGTAAATAAGCTCGCAAACGTTTTAAAAAACAAGGGTATTCAAAAAGGAGATAGGGTTTGTATCTATTTACCAATGGTGCCAGAACTTGCTTATTCCGTTCTCGCTTGTGCGAGGATAGGGGCTATACATTCTGTTGTATTTGCAGGATTCTCCAGCAAGGCATTGGCTACAAGAACTCTGGATGCCGATTGTAAAATGATGATTACTTCAGACGGTTCTTATCGTGGTGCAAAAACACTTAATCTTAAGAATATTGTAGACGAAGCTTTAGAAGATTGTCCAGATGTATCCTCGGTTTTGGTGGTAAAAAGAACTGGTGAAGAAATTAATATGAAAGACGGGCGCGACGAATGGTTGGCCCCTTTAATGGATAAGGCTTCAGAACAATGCGCTCCTGAAATTGTGGATGCTGAAGATCCTTTATTTATTTTATATACCTCTGGTTCTACCGGCAAACCAAAAGGAATGTTACATACTACCGCAGGATATATGGTGTATACCGCGTTTACCTTCAAAAATATTTTTAATTATACCGAAGGTGATGTGTATTGGTGTACAGCTGATATTGGATGGATCACGGGGCATTCCTATATAGTTTATGGTCCACTGGCCAACGGAGCTACTACAGTAATGTTTGAAGGAGTACCGTCTTATCCTGATTATGGTCGTTTTTGGGAAATTGTAGAAAAACACAAAATCACACAATTCTATACCGCACCAACTGCGATTAGAGCTTTGGCAAAACGTAATATTGAATTTGTAGAAAATCATGACCTTTCTTCTTTAAAAGTCCTGGGGTCTGTAGGGGAACCTATAAATGAGGAGGCATGGCATTGGTTTAATGATAATATAGGTAAAAACCAGAGTCCTATAGTAGATACCTGGTGGCAAACTGAAACAGGAGGAATTATGATTTCACCAATGCCCTATGTAACTCCCACAAAACCTACTTACGCGACTTTACCCATGCCTGGAATTCAACCTAGCTTAATGGACGATGATGGCAAGGAAATAAAGGGAAATCAGGTAAGTGGTCGCTTATCAGTAAAATTTCCCTGGCCATCGATTGCCAGAACTGTTTGGGGAGATCACGAGCGCTATAAGGATACTTATTTTTCGACTTTTGAAGGAAAGTACTTTACCGGTGATGGAGCCATGAGGGATGAAGTGGGATATTACAGAATAACCGGTAGAACGGATGATGTTATTATTGTTTCTGGACATAATCTAGGTACTGCCCCTATAGAGGATGCGATTAACGAACATCCGGCAGTTGCCGAAAGTGCAGTGGTTGGTTTTCCTCATGATGTGAAAGGAAATGCACTGTATGCATTTGTAATCCTTAAGGAGTCTGGTGAGAGCCGTAAACGTGATAACTTAAGAAAAGAGATCAATCAACAAATTGCTGATAAAGTTGGACCAATTGCCAAGCCAGATAAAATACAGTTTGTAGAAGGCTTACCTAAAACCCGAAGTGGAAAAATTATGCGAAGAATTTTACGTAAAATAGCTTCCGATGATACTTCAGATTTAGGAGATACTTCAACCTTATTAAATCCTGAGGTGGTCGAAGCGATTATTGCAGAAGCTTTATAAATTTCAGAATCAATAAAATGCTAGTAAAGTCCGGGTAATTTATCCCGGACCTTACTAGATAATCGAGATTAAATGCTTCGATCCTGGCACTATAGCTAATGGATTCGGAATTCTTCCAAAAGAAAAAAATAAATTTTTAATAAATATCTCGTGGGTTTGAATTGAAGTGATTTACTTTTTGAATAGTTCTTTTAGTTTTTTACGTTTCAGTCGTCCCAGGATTTTTAGAAATGCAATAGCGGTAATAAACGCATCACCAATGGCGGTATGTCTATCTTTAAGATCAATATTATACGCTAGCGCCACTTCATCTAAACTATATGTTTTGTGTTGATCGATAAAATTTGATATAATCCTGGTTTTTCTATATAATATTCCGGTATCTAAAACCCTGTTCTTTAACTTCGGAAGATGATTTCTTTTAAGTGCAGCATTGATCATATTAATATCGAATCCGGCATGATGAGCTACTAACACAGAGTCTTTAATATACTTTAGAAATAACTGAATCGCTTTTTCTTCAGAAATTGTTTCAAAACGTTCATGTTTTATCAGACCGTGTATTTCGACAGTATCGGGATTAAATTTTTCCTGTTTCAGGTAAATTTCAAAACTATCGGCAACCAGTAATTTATTGTTTTTTATTTTTACACAACCAATACTTAGAATTCGATCTTTTTCCTGATCAAAACCCGTGGTTTCAGTATCTAAGACCACAAATGTTGTCTCTGCAATAAGTTGCTCTTTTTGGTTGCTATTAAATCCAGCTGA
Source organism: Zunongwangia sp. L-65 (assembly GCF_056859415.1). Lineage (NCBI taxonomy): Bacteria > Pseudomonadati > Bacteroidota > Flavobacteriia > Flavobacteriales > Flavobacteriaceae > Zunongwangia > Zunongwangia sp. L-65. Next base: position 5,934 of record NZ_JBSXOK010000054.1, on the reverse strand, counting down.
ATATTTTTGCCAGAATTCGGGTAGGTGAGATTCGTCTTTTTTAAACCAGTCAAACATTACAATACAGTTGCGGTTTCAAACCTCATTTTTAATAAATCCTGAACCGCTTTTATATATTTAAAAGCACGTTTTAATTTCATCTTATCTTCTTTATTTAATTTTGAAAGATCGATAAAACGTCCACTATCTCTATTTTGAAGTCCTTGTTTTGTCCTAAACTTCAGCAAGGCTTTCGAGGCATAAGAGCAGCCTTCAAAAAGTTCTTTGTTTTTTGGTTCTAATTGCGCCAAACGATCAAAACGCTCTGCAGTATTGCTGATATTTTTTATTTTATAAGATAAGATCAGCAGTCGGGCACTTTCGGTTAAAGGCTGTAAACCACGCTTTTTTATATCAAAAAAGTCTTTTTTCTCGCCATCCTGTTCCACTAAAAACTGCCTAAAAAATCCTAGAGGAGAAGGATTTCTTAAAGCGTTAGAACCCATAACGCTTAAAAATTTTGGATAATCGTCAATTAAGCCAAGAATATAATCCGATAGATTGTTGGATAGCAACGAATCGCCAAAGGTGATATCATAATCAAAGAAAATATTAGAAAGTAATATTTCGTCTGGCCCTGGTTCTTTTATCCACTTGGCTACCTGTTCTTTCCACTCGCTTAAACTTAAACACCATCTTGGATTTTTTGCCATCATATCTGCAGGGCAATATTCATAACCCACAATCATTAATCTTTTATTTACTTTGGTGGCGAGTTGTAGAAAGTAATCTCTGGTGGCCTCCAGCTTGCCTTCCGGAGGATCTGCAAATATAATCGCGTTATCCTGATCGGTTTGTAAAAGCTGTTCCTTTCGGCCCTGGCTTCCCATACTTAACCATGCGAACTTAACAGGAGGTTCTTGTTGTAATTTAATCACGCATCTGGAAATTACTCTTTTAATCGTGGCGTCATTAAGTTCGAATATTAATTTTGAAATATGAGTAAGTGGAATATTATTTTGAATATATCCGCCAAGCAAAAGGTTGATCTTATTTCTGATTTTCTTTAACTCTTTGGTACTATGGGAACGTTGAATGGCCTTCATTAAAACCGACGGACTATTACCCTGGGAGACCATAATATCATGCTCTGAGAGGATTCCGATAACTCGTGTATTTGGGGTGCCATCTTCTGTAATACAAATATGATTGATATTGTGTTTCATCATAGTGATTTGCGCCTGTGCAATAGTTACATTTTTAGGATAGCAGATCACAGGATAACTCATAATTTTTTCAACAGGAGTATCTATAGAGTATGCACCTGTTGCAATAGAGTTTCGAAAATCCTCATCGGTAAGAATACCCACTGGCACATCATTCTTTGTGACGAGAATAGAGCCTACCTTTCTTTTGCTCATTAATTGAGCAGCGCTCTTAATACTGGTTTCTGGAGAGGTAGTTACAATTTTTTTAATGATTGGTGCAGGTTGTAATTCGAACAGTGGACTATTGCTTATAGGCTCGATCACCTGGTTGCCAAAAAATAATTTTCCCTTGTCCTCCCTGGCGTAAGGATTACGAGTGTTGGTGGCAAAACTTTGAATAAGGAAGTTGCCTACTTTTTTATTAGATTCGGTTAAAGGCTTAAATTGTTTAATAGGAATACCATATATAATACTCTCCTCTTCAGCAATGGCATTCATGATATAATTTTCTTCTGCAAATAAAGGGCGAAGTCCAAAAATATCTCCTTCATCACAGGTGTCTAATGTTTCGTATCGTTCATTTTGGAATTTCTGTAATTGAATCGCTCCTTTATGTACAATATAAAAGAATGCATGTACATTTTCACCTTCATTAAAAAGAATATTGCCTTTGTCTATATATAACACTTCAGATTCCTCAGAAATATTTAAAAGTTCATCTGCATTTAAAAAATTAAAAGGAGGGAAGTCTTTTAGGAAATCGGCTATCCTATGTGCGATGGAGTTTTTCATCGTTATTCAAAATTTAATAACGAATTTAATTAAAAGTTTGGGTTATATCCTTATTTCATAATCCTCAATTAAGTTTAGCATTACTTTTTCGGTCTCAGAAAGTTTGGTGTAATCTTTTACACTTTCATTTTTTACTTTGTTAAAATAGGGGACAATACTACCATCTGCATAAGCTTCCACAATTTTTGGGTGTACATAATAGCTTCTGCAAACAGCGCGGGTATTACCTAATCCACTGGCGGCGGCATCAAAAGAAGTTAAAATTGTTTTTTTATTTTCTTTTTCATCTTCAATATATCCCAGTTCTTTTAGTGTTTCAAAGAAAATTTTAGAAGCAGCCCATGTTCTAAAGTCTTTTGCTGAAAATAGTTCCCCAGCTATTGCATGTATATAATCATTGATCATTCCACTATCAATAGTATGCTTTTCACTATTTTCATCGTAAAATTTAAAGAGTTCCCAACCTGGGATGTCTTCACATTGATTAATCAGCTTGATCAACTCTTTATTCTGAACGCTAATAGAATGTTCTTTTCCTTTTTTTCCGACAAATTCAAATTTCACTTCATCATCATAAGTTTTTACATGGCGGGTGCGAAAAGTAGATAATCCATAGGTTTTGTTTTTCTGCGCATAATAGTCGTTTCCAATTCTGATATGCGTTTCTTCCATAAGTCTAATGATTAGAGCCAGGACTTTTTGTTTACACATTCCGGGGAGATCAAGATCAGCATCTACTTTTTTCCTTATTTGAGGTAATTTTTTTCCGAAAGCGGTCATTTTAAAAAATTTAGTTTCATTTTTCATTTTTGACCATAATGGATGGTAAATGTACTGTTTCCGCCTTTTCTCATCTCTTCCCACGACCTGTAAATGTCCGTTTTCCAAATTAGAAATATTTACCTGTGTCCATGCCGGTGGAATAACCAGACTTTTGATACGTTCTATAATTTTAGAATCCTTAATTCTTTTTTCTTCCTTAAAATAAGAGAAGCCGCGCCCTGCTTTTTTACGTTTTATGGAAAGATGATGCTCTGAAACATAGGTGAGATTAGCTAATTTTGCCGCTTCTGAAGGATCTTCTAAAATTACATTTATATCTTCCGGGGATAATACCATTCTATTTTTTGTAGAAAGGTAAAGGTAATGTGCTAAAACATTTAATAAAGATCTGTGAAACCTTGCTTAAAGAAAATAAAAAAGCTCCTATTAGAAGAAGCTCTTTGAATAATTGAGAGTGTTTGTTTAGCTGAAATAACTAAAAGTTTCACCATCTTTTATTTTTAAAATACTTTCGTAAATTAGTTTTATCACGTTTTCGACATCTTCTCTATGTACCATTTCTACGGTCGTATGCATATAGCGAAGAGGAAGACTAATTAATGCTGAAGCTACTCCGCCGTTACTATACGCAAAAGCATCGGTATCTGTGCCGGTAAGTCTTGAAGATGCTGCTCGTTGAAAAGGAATTTTATTTTTTTCAGCTGTATCTATTAATAACTCTCTAAGATTGTTTTGTACAGCCGGAGCATAACTTATTACTGGACCATCACCAATTTTAGCCAATCCATTTGATTTTTGATCGATCATTGGTGTAGTGGTATCGTGGGTAACATCGGTAACAATCGCTACGTTTGGTTTAATGCGTTGCGTAATCATTTCAGCACCACGAAGACCAATTTCTTCCTGAACCGAATTTGTGATATAAAGACCAAATGGAAGTTTTTTTCCATTTTCTTTTAATAGCTTAGCTACATGAGCAACCATAAAGCCGCCAATTCTATTATCTAAAGCCCTGCAGACAAATTTATTTTCGTTCAGGATAAAAAATTCATCAGGATAAGTAATTACACAGCCCACATGTACGCCAAGTTTTTCAACTTCTTCCTTAGAACTACATCCAACATCAATACAGATATTCGATAATTTTGGCGATTGTTCTTTCTCTTTATTACGGGTATGAATGGCAGGCCATCCAAAAACCCCTTTTACAATACCTTTTTTGGTATGAATGTTTACTCTTTTGGATGCTGCAATTTGATGATCACTACCACCATTTCGAATGACGTAAATAAATCCTTCGTCACTTATGTAATTTACATACCACGAAATTTCATCAGCATGTCCTTCAATAACTACTTTAAATTCAGCTTCGGGGTTTATAACTCCAACGGCCGTTCCGTAGGTGTCAGTAATAAATTCGTCAACATAAGGTTTTAGATATTCCATCCAAAGTTTTTGACCTTCAGATTCATAGCCTGTTGGAGATGCATTATTCAGGTACTTTTCTAGGAAATCGATCGATTCTTTATCTAAAATACTTTCTTTACTCATATTATATTTGATTTGTAGCGAATTTAGTAAGAATTAAATTGAAGACAATTGGATAATGTTTAATTTTGGAATGATTTTAGATAATTTTTTGGATGAATTTATGCTGAATAATAATCAATTGAAAACAACTTTACTATTGCTTGTCTGCTTTATTAGTTCTATTGGAGTCTTTGGGCAGAACGATACAATATCTCATCCAGAAGAAGATAAACGATATATGATTATTGCCGGAGACTCTATAGTAAGGGAAAGTATTGATTTAGATGAAGTCCTTATACTTAAGCGCCTTCATTTTAAAAATAATACAGATAGAAGAAGATATTTGATTTTACGCAGGAAAACAAGGAAGGTTTATCCTTATGCAAAATTAGCGGCAGAAAGACTAACATCGCTTAATGAAAGGCTAGTGAGTATTAAATCGAAGAGGGACCGAAAAAAATATACAAAAATCGTCCAAAACTATATTGAAGATCAATTTGCCGAAGAATTAAAAAAAATGACGCATACTGAAGGACAGATTTTAGTAAAATTAATTCATCGTCAAACAGGAATTACAGCATTCGAATTAATAAAGGAGCTTCGTAGCGGTTGGAGAGCCTTTTGGTATAATACCACAGCAAGCCTTTTTGAAATATCACTTAAAGAGGAGTATGATCCAATAAATAATGAAGAGGATTATATAATAGAAGACATTTTACAGCGGTCTTTTCAAAATAATGTTTTAGAATCACAACCATCAGCACTAGATTTCGACTTTCTGGAACTTACCGATAAATGGGATGTTTTATAATATTTGTATTTTTTCTTTGCCCAAAAGTTTTTTTTTCTTAAATTAGCTATTCTCAACTCTAATCAAATCAGGCTTTTATAAAATAGTTTTTCAGATTGATGAAAAAATCAATTTGAAAGTTTGTTTTGTATTAAAAAACGGCTGTATATTTGCACCCGCTTAGCCGCTGAGGTGGTATTTAGTAAGTGGATGTTCATTGAGAGGTATACTGAAAAAGGTTCTAAAAAAACTTAAAAAAGTTTTGCAGCAAAGAAATAAAAGGCTGTATATTTGCAGCCCCTTAACGCCGGAGTAGAAAAGGTGTTATGGGGGATGTTCATTGGGATAGCGTGATATTTTAGGCTGAAAAAAAACTTAAAAAAAGTTTTGGTGGTTAAAGAAAAAGAGTTGTACATTTGCAGCCGCTTTAACGGCGAGGATCTTTGGAAGGATTGAGGGTTTAAAATTAAGAAAAAATAAATTTTAATTTTTTCTTGTGAGTTTAAAAATTAGTTGTACATTTGCAACCGCTTTTAGAACAAGCATAAACGCTCTTAACATACTGAGTGACTAGGAGATACCGGATGGGGTGTTGGTAAGGTTCGATTCCTTAATTTCTACCGAAAGGGTTTTTAGGAGCCCGGACTTTGAATAAGTTCATTGACATATTGAATTGACTAGACGATATCAATTTTAATTTATTAAGATTGGTATAGCGTAAAGATTAAGAATTAAGACTATAAAGAGTCAAACTTTTGAGCTTTAGACTTCTTGAGAAGGAAAACATTTATTTAGTTGTCACATATTAATGAAACAACGATGAAGAGTTTGATCCTGGCTCAGGATGAACGC
>NZ_JBSXOK010000053.1:0-101875 GCF_056859415.1 Zunongwangia sp. L-65 | reverse complement strand
AAGATGATTTAAATCGCACAAAAGGATCTTTAGGTATCCATTCGTGATGATAGGCCATTGTAACCATTTTACGCAATCGCTGAAGATGCTTCATTGCGGTATTGTGCCCCATTTTTCGTTGGTGATCAGTGGGCTGGTAGGATTTTATAAAAAATTCAAAATCCTTAATAAAGGAAAAATTTAAATCTATTAACCTAAAATCTTCTAAATTAAATTTAGCCTTTAAAAACTTTTGCAAGTACCCTTGCGTGACTTTGTAATGTCGTAAGGTATGAGCGGAAATTGAATGACGAGAAATCTCATTGTGGTATTCAAATAATTCCTGCAATGAACGGTAAAATTTATCCTCCCCTAAATATCTGTTCTTGATTGCCTGAGCAGTGACCATTTTATTTTCGCTTAGCAAATCTTCGTAAGCGGTATAAATTTTTGAACGCACCTGATCTAAATACTTATTTAAAAGTTTAGATTCTTGTCGTGTCCCTTTCATTATACCCCTAGCTGCATCCCAATCAGTAGAATTAACACGTCTCTGAATACTAATGTTTGCTCTCTTACCATTTACCGTTATTCTTGCATAAACAGGAACTTGATTATTCTTGATTCGAGAAGAGCAAACCCAGAAAATTAAACTAAATGTTGACCGATTTTTCATTTTTATCGTCTTTAATTACATATTTTTTAAAGACGAAAGTCAAATTCAATAGGTTCAATATCAGTATTTTAAATACCTATTCGTTAACACTTTTGTGCTTACTAAAACTGTTAACCGAATTGTGAACGTTTTTAATGATTTTCATTGGTTTTAAAGATAATCAATAAAAACATAAAACCCTGAAAATCATACGATTTGCAGGGTTTTGGTGTCAATTATATACTTGAAAAGTGATCGCGACAGGATTCGAACCTGTGACCGTCTGCTTAGAAGGCAGATGCTCTATCCAACTGAGCTACGCGACCATTTTTGCGGTTGCAAATATAATCTCTTTTTATTTTAAAGCAAGGCTTTTTTTAATAAAAATTAGTTTTTGTTTCAACTCATTCTTTTAAATATTGATAAGCAACACTTTAGTAGTCTAAAAAAAATTATCATTATATAAGCCATGGGTATAGGATTACAATGGTCTTAAAGTTTTTACTTATTTTTATACTCGATTTAATCCTAACACAAATAAGAATGCTTAATTATCCAATCAAATTTACACCCATCCTAAAAGAAAAAATTTGGGGCGGTGAGAAATTAGCGACCATATTAAACAAAAAATCAAACGCAAAAAATTTAGGCGAAAGCTGGGAAATCTCTGGTGTTAAAGGTGATATCTCTGTGGTAGAAAATGGAGCTCTTAAAGGCAAAACTTTAAATGAACTTTTAGAAGAATATAAAGGAAGAATTTTAGGCGAAAAGATATATGCTGACTTTGGAGCAGAATTTCCACTGCTTATAAAGTATATCGATGCGAAAACCGCACTTTCTGTACAATTGCATCCTCATGATGATCTTGCTAAAGAACGCCATAATAGTTTTGGAAAAACCGAAATGTGGTTTATCATGCAAGCCGACAAGAATGCAGATATCAATGTGGGTTTTAAAGAGACGATTACCAAGGAAGATTATATTAAACATCTTGAAGAAGGTAAAATCACAGAGGTTCTTAATTTCGAACCGGTTAAAAAAGGAGATAGCTTCTTTATCAATACCGGTAAAGTACATGCTATTGGAGCTGGTGTATTATTAGCTGAAATTCAACAAACTTCAGATATAACCTATAGAATTTACGATTGGGATCGTGTAGATGATCAGGGAAATGCCAGAGAGCTACATACGGCTTTAGCCATAGATGCTATCGACTTTGAAAAGAAAGATGATTTTAAAATGGAGTATGATAAAACTCCTAACCAATCTTCAAATATTGCAGATTGCCAATATTTTACGACCAATTATTTACCCGTAAAAGGTAGTATCACGAAAGACTATTCAGCTGTAGATAGTTTTATCATTTATATGGCTGTTAGTGGTAAAGCTAGCATAAGTGTAGCGGGAAATACTGAGGAAATAGAACAGGGACAAACTTTATTAATTCCTGCGGAAAATAAAGAAGTCCAGATAAGTGCAGATAACTGCGAATTATTGGAAGTTTCTGTAAGCAGATAAGATAATTTTATGACCAAAAAAAGCCGATTAAATCGGCTTTTTTTGTAAAAATTTAAATTCTTATGATCTTCTTATAGAAAAAACAGTTACAACTTCTAAACATCTCGATAAACATCATAATCTAATCGCTATCCTCTTGGCGTTGCCAATAAAGGAATTTATCTACTTCTACTACCGTTCCAATATTAAATTTCACGATTTATGACACCTGGTGGGTTCTTTAAATTTGTATATGCTTCTACTGCTTATAATTGATTAATATGCCATAAGAACAAACAGTAAAATCTTCCGGGCAGTAAACAAATTAGAGTTTAGTCTTTATAAACCCTAATATTAAAATTACTGAACAAGGTTGATGCCTTATGCTCCTGGCGAAGCGGACTGCTGATAAAGAAATGCTTGGCTTTCTCTCCATTAAATAGTTTAGTATCCGCTATTTTATCATCATCTAAAAATATTTTTACTTGATTTTTATGAACCTCAATCGCAACATGCATAACCTGATTGGCATAAGTCTCTAAATCGAAATTTGAAGCCTGATAAATATCTGCTGAAGAACTACTCACTACAATATCATTATTATTCATATACTGTAATTGGGCAGACCATATAGTATTGGAAGAGATCCACCTTGTAAGGCTATTATCCTTGGTAAAACCAAAATATAGTGAAGATAGATCATCAACTTTATCTGCGGCTACCAAGAGATCAAACTCTATCGTAAAATCATCTGGATAGTAAATAGAATGATTTAATTTATAGGTAGTACGCTCAGACATTTTTAACCAGTTTCCTCCTATCTGATTTACGGGAACGACAGATCCAGAGCCTGTTGTCTTCCAGTCTCCGGGCATTGAACCTACTTCACCTCTTGAAAAATTAGAGGCATAAATAATAGAATCACCAGGATAAAAATTTATGGTATTTTCTAACTGAATTCGGCCCGATTTCGACTTCTGCTTTCGGTCTTTCTTACCAGAATTTAACCCCTCTTCTACTACCTCACTTGCTTTATCTTCAATTTTGTTTTTTATCTTATCAAATAGTTGTGCCTGAAGTACATTGGAAATCATAAAAAAGACGGTCAGGAAAAAATAAGCTTTCGTTTTCATAAGATATTAGTTCTATATTTTCTTTCAAATATACTTCTGAAAAAATACCTGATATTTGCTATTTAAAGAGGATTAGTGTACACCTGTTTTCATTGAGAATTTAACCATGTTTATCTAGAATTCATTAAAAAAATTAAGTAGTACCTGCTTTCTATTTTGAGCAACGGGCACTTCTATGTTCCCATGCAGTACAACGCACTGCTTTTTGCGATGATAAGAAAGAATATGAGCGCTATTAATCAAATGGGATTGATGAGTTCTTAAAAATCCATATTTTGATAAGTCATTTTCGAATTTCTTTAAAGGCTTAGAGACTAAAACCTTTTTTAGGTTTGTAAGATAAAATATGGTATAATTATTATCTGCCTGGGCATGAATGATATCTTGTAAAGCAACGACATGAATATCATCCTGAGTTTTTAAAACAATCTTTTTATCCTTTGGTTGGCGATCGTTAAGAAATAAGGTTTCTAATTGTTTTCTATAATTTTCAGCAGATATATTTTTTAAAACCTTTTCTACAGATGCTATCAGGTTTTGGGGTGCTATTGGTTTCAGTAAGAAATCTAAAGCGCTCAATCGAAAAGCTTCTACGGCATAATTGGCATAAGCCGTTGTAAAAATCACTTTAAACTCAGGAAATCCTTTTTGATACAACTCTTTCAAAAAATTTATCGAATTTCCGTCGGGTAAATTAATATCCAATATCAATAATTCGGGCGAAAAAGACTCTAATTTATTAGAGGCTTCTTCTAAGGTATTCACACTACATATTTCAAAACCAAAATGAATTTTAAGAATATCAGTAAACATGCTTACTGAGGCAAAATCATCTTCAACAAGCAATACCCGTAAATCTGTTGGTTCACTTCTAAAATTCATGGACGTTAAATTTATATAGGAATACAAGGAATAATAAGACTAACGCGAGTACCCGGATACTTCTCCTCTTTTGTTGCGTTCTCAATATGTATATGTATTTGCGTCTGAGTGAGACGATTTAATTCCTTCAGGCGTTCTTGCAAAATATCCTGTCCCATAGAGCGATGTAATTTATTGTGCTGCGATCTTGTTTTTTTATGTTGAATACCGGTTCCGTTATCGATAATTTCAACACGTATTTTCCCCTTAAGCTTAGTTCTTTGGAATACAACTTCTACACGGGCTTTTTCTGGTCTTGATCCGGCTCCGTGGATCACCGCATTCTCCACAAAAGGCTGTAATAACATAACCGGAATACTAATTTCCTCTGGCGAAATCAAAGGGTCGCAGTTAATCGAAAATGAAAAATCGGCTGCAATAGCATTCTCCTGTAAACTTAAATAATGTGCTAGCATGGCAACCTCATCACTAAGTTTAATAAAATCGCAATCTGAATATTCCAAAACCGATCGTATAAGCTTCCCAAACTGATCCAGATATTGCATAGATGTTTCACGCTCATTACGATAAATATAAAACTGGACTTGTTGTAAAGCATTAAATAAAAAATGTGGATTAAGCTGTAATCGTAAAAATTTGCTTCTTAATCGGGATTGCTCTAGTTTTTGACGCACTTTTAAGTGCTTCATTCTAAAATAACCTCCAATCCCTAACAATAGCAATAGAAAAACACCCGCAGCTACAACCCAGAATAACTCTCTTTTCCGAATTGTATTCTCTGCTTCCAGTAAGATTATTTTTTTCTCTTTCTCGGCAGTCTCGTAAGCCGCCCGAATATCTGCTATTTTTTGTTCATAATTCTTACTGGCGGCTATATCCTTTACACTATCATATCGATCATAATATTGTATTGCTTTTTGATACTCTCCCGCTGCTATATTCGCGCTTCGTAAATTGTATAAAATCTGGATCTTTTCGGATAGATTAGCATACTCCAGTGCCCTTTTATAATTCTTGATTCCTTCATTAATAGTCCCGCTATTGACTAATGCATAACCAAGATTATTAAGCGTTATTACAGAAACCGGCATTTTTAAAGAATCTCTGATAGATAAGCTTCTATTCGCACTCTCTATTGCGCTTTGCCAGGAATGCTTTTTTAGATAATAATTACTAAGATTGGTATAAATTATTGCTTCGACGCCAGCTTCTTTTAGTTTTTTAGCTATTTCCAGTGCTTCAGCATAAATAAAAGGCACCTCTTCCTTACCGGCTTCCATTGATACCCCGCCAAGGTTCACAAGAATCTTTAAACGATTTATATCTTGCTGAGCGTATTGTAAAGCATGCTTAAAATTAGAAATCGCATCGTCAAAATTCTGAGACTTAGAATATACTACTCCTATTCCAGAAAACAAATTAGCTTTATCTTCAGCATCAAGGTATTTTAAAAATTCCCGAGCTTCAAAATATTCAGAAAGTGCAAGATCCAGATTTCCAGTTAATAACTCTATTTTCCCAAGGTATAAATGAGCTTTTGCACTTATACTATCGGGAATTTGCTCTTCGGTAAGCCAAGCTGCTTTACTTTTAGCCTGTGCATATTTTTTGACAGCAATTAAAGAATCTATTATCGTAAATTCTTCTGAATGTTGAGTCTGACAGAAAAAATTAAGCGAAAAAAAAATGCTTAAAAGCACTACTATCTTCCTTAAATATATTGTCATGCTAATTTTTTATGCGGTTTACAAAATTATTAAAATTTTAGTCCAAACCTTTAGAAAATGCATAAAACCCTACCGATTATATTATTGATATTGGGGGTCTGCATATTTATTATTCTTTCTATTTTTACTGAAAATTTTGAATCTATGAATTGGTTTCTCCTAATAATCGCAGGCTTGTTTGAAATGCTTTTTGCCATATGTCTGGGTAAAGCAAATCAAACTGAAGGTATCGCGTCAAAACTTTGGTTTGGTGGGTTTTTACTATGCCTTGTGTTTAGTATGAGCTTACTGATAAAAGTAACCAAGGCTTTGCCTATTGGAACTGCTTATGCAGTATGGACGGGTATAGGCGCAGCAGGAACCGTATTATTGGGAATTATTGTTTTTAAAGAACCGGCCACTTTTTGGAGATTGTTTTTTATCACCACCCTTATCGGTTCTATCATTGGTCTAAAATTAGTGTCCCATTGAGGAACAGCTTTAAGCTAATCGCTAATTTATGAACCCTGAAATATTGGTGCCGGAACTAACCAGGACAGTAACAGAATACTTAAAATGGCAATTAGCGCAAGAATAAAAAGAAATTTTAATCGTGACAAAATATACATTTTTAATACTTAATTTTTTCGCTCTGATAATCGCTTATATATGCTCTTTTTTAATAAATGATGTTTTTCAACAATCCTTAGATAGCGCATCCGATGCCTTTCATATAAATTAATATGCTGGTCTCCATATTCACTTTTTCCGTATTCTAGCTCTTTCTTTAGTTCCTGCTCAAACTTGCATAATCCTGCCGTACATAAGATAACCTCTCTACGCATTCCCTGTAAAGTACCAGCTAACCTGGCATCATTTATCATTAATTTTTCTAGTTTTAAAAGGCTCCCTAAATCTTCATTTATATCCTCAAGAAAAAGTTCCCACATCGCTACTTCTCTTAAATCCTTTTTAATACAGAGCTCTCGATATGAATACACCTGTTTAAAAAAATTGATCTCCAATTGCTATTTTCAAAGATTAAACACGCATTCATAAAGACAAAGCCTGTACCGATCTATACAAATATTTCTCGAGCATTTCACATACCACTGATTAACAGCTATTTAATCAGAAACATATTTTAGAAAAAAATAATACTTTTGGGTAATAATGTATCACCGGGTCAAAAAACCCCACTTAAATAACAACACCATAAAAATTATAACATTGATTATTAACACCTTACGTTTTTATTCGGAATTTTAATCCAGGTATTGCCCGATTATGGTAGTTGTGTTGTAGAGAAATTGTAAAAATGAACAAAGAATTTACATTAGAAGATCGTCTAAAAGAAAGGGTAAAGGAATTAACATGCCTTTATAGTATCTCGAGTGTTTTAAGAAAGCATTCCAACAATATTCAGGAAACCTTAAAAGAAGTTTGTGAAATCACCAAAAACGCCTGGCGACACCCTAAAGCTACTATTGTAGAATTACAGTATACTGATTTTCAAATTAACACCGGCCCTATTCCAAATAAGCATGTTTTTCAGGAAAGTAAACTATCAGACCATCAGGAAAATTCTGGAAAAATAAGGGTATATTATGATGCTGAAAACTATGACAAAACTGATTTCTTAGAAGAAGAACAACAATTATTAAATCAAATAGCGATAGAAATCAGTGACTTTTTTCAAAGAGAAAGCATTAAAGAACGAGAAGAATTAGTACGCCGAAAAGCTGAACATAACGACCGTTTGGCTATTTTAGGTGAAATAACCGCTGGTATCGCACACGAATTAAATACTCCTTTAGGGAACATTCTGGGATTTGCTGAACTTATACAGGAAAATAATAAGGATGAGCAGACTAAAAATGATCTGGATAAAATAATTAAAGCCAGTATATATTCCAGAGAAATCGTAAAAAAACTAATGTTTTTTGCCTGTGAAATGCCACATCAAAAGCAACCACAACAAATAAAACCTATTATAGAACAAGCTTTATCTCTGTTGGGGCCCAATCTTAAAAAAGCAGGGGTTACCTGTAGTTTTGAAATTGATGAAGATAATTTGGTTTTTCCGCTGGATATGATACAATTTACGCAAATCATTTTTAACCTGGTTATCAATGCTATTTATGTATCTCCTCCCAAAAGTAAGATTCAAATTTCGGTCAGCCATTCTAAAAATCATATCCTGATGGAAATTAAAGACCAGGGGCCCGGAGTTCCAAAGGCGCTTCGGAAAAAAGTCTTCCATCCATTTTATAGTACAAAACCCCTTGGAGAAGGTTCTGGATTAGGATTAAGCGTGGTGCACGGCATTGTAAAAGCACATCAGGGAGAAATTAAAATAAAAGAGAATATACCTAACGGAAGTAACTTTCAGATTCTATTACCGCTATAACTTTAATTATGACCTATAAAAAAGCAAATATATTAATAGTAGATGATGATTTTGATATGTTGGAATTGCTTCAGCGACAACTACAAGATCAGAACTTTCATGCCTATAAAGCTTCCAGTGTTCTGGAAGCCATAAATATTCTAAAATATAGTCGTATCGATTTACTGGTTACAGATTTGCAAATGCCTCAAGTCGATGGAAGGGAATTAATAAAATACGCCTCCGATCATTATCCTGCTCTTCCTACGCTGGTCATCACAGGATTTCCGTCTATCGATGGTGCTTTGGAAGCTATGAGATCTGGCGCAATAGATTATCTTATTAAGCCATTTACCAAAGAGGAATTAAAAAATGCGGTAGTCAAAGCTTTGCCTCAAAATCTACAGGAAACGCCTCAGCAATCTGCCGCTAATAACAGCATTTCTTATGCTGGTATTATTGGAAACTCTGATCCTATGCAAAAGCTTATCGATCTTATCGAAAGAGTTAAGGACAACAAAGCAACGGTTCTAATCCAGGGAGAAAGTGGCACCGGAAAAGAACTTATTGCAAGAGCTATTCATTATAAAGGGAGGTTTGCTGCTCAACCTTTTATTGCTGTAAATTGTGGTGGAATACCTGAGGAGCTGCTTGAAGCCGAATTATTTGGATATACTAAAGGTGCATTTACCGGGGCTTTAGAGAACCGCCAGGGATTTTTTCAGGCCGCAGATAAAGGCACTATATTTTTAGACGAGATAGGAAATGCCCCAATGAAGGTACAAACCAGACTGCTAAGAGTCCTTCAGGAAAAAGAAATACAACGTATTGGAGAGCAGAAAGCTAAGAAAATTGACATTCGTATCATTGCGGCTACCAATAGTGATCTTTTTAAAATGGTGCAAAACGGTAAATTTCGTGAAGATCTTTATTATCGTTTAAATGTAGTGAATATAAGTACTCCTCCCCTGCGTTCGCATAAAAGTGATATTCCTTTTCTAGCAAATAATTTTTTAAGAAAATACGGATCGGAATATGGAAAACGGGCAAAGCTTAGCGAAAAAGCATTAGAATTATTACAGAATTACGACTGGCCCGGAAATGTTAGAGAACTTGAGAATATTATTCAGCGTGCATTAATTTTAAGCGATGATGACATAAGCATTGCTCAGCTTCCAGATCATTTTAAATACAATATTAATACTAGTGATGCCGCGTTTAAATCTTTAGCTGAAATTGAAAAAGAATATATTCTTAAAGTTCTGGCCTATACCGATCAAAACAAAACGCAGGCTGCCGAGATTCTCAAAATAGATCGCAAAACCCTGCGAAATAAACTAAAGTAACAAGTGGTACATTATTCCTCAACCGGGTTATAATGCCCGCTTAAAAGCAATAAAATAAAAATTTTAAAAAACATAATAATCTGATTTTCATTAGACTACATAAAACAAAATAAATCATTCTTTTTTGGGTATAGCCTTTGACTTTTAAGATATAGACGAACATCATTATTATGAAAACAAATCATATCAATAAAAAGTCAGCTTTAAAAAGTTCTTTAGGCAGTCTCTTACCCCAGGAGATGCTTAAGGGACTTTGCTTTAATTGTGATCATCAAAAAAACTGTACGTGGAAGGACCACCGAAAGTTGTTTTGTGAACATTTTAAATAATACTCATGAAAAAGGAAAAAACAAAAAAACAATCAATGCATGCTACGGTAATGAGCCAGTTTAATAAAACGGCAGACCGTATGGATCTAAATGTTAATATAAGAAAGATCCTTTCAATTTCAAACAGTGAAATTATCGTTCACTTTCCGGTTAAGATGGACGACGGAAGTGTAGAAGTCTTTACCGGTTATCGTGTACAGCATAACAATGCCCTGGGGCCATACAAAGGTGGTTTGCGTTATCATGACACGGTAGATATCGATGCTGCCAGAGCTTTGGCGATGTGGATGACTTGGAAAACTTCTCTTGCAGGACTGCCATTTGGGGGCGCTAAAGGCGGGATAGAAATAGATCCCAGAAAATATTCTATTGGAGAACTAGAGCGAATAACCCGTAGATTCACCTATGCACTGGGAGAAAATATAGGGCCAGAACATGATATTCCTGCTCCAGATATTAATACCAACGCTCAAACTATGGCATGGATTGCAGACACTTATATGTCTACCATCCCAACTTCAGAGCGTTCGCATAACCGGCATATTGTTACAGGTAAACCATTAGGCGTAGGCGGACTGGAAGGTCGGGATCGTGCTACCGGCTATGGTGTATTTCTATCAGCAAAACTTTATTTAGAAAATAAAGGAGAACGTTTAGAGGATAAAACATTTATTGTTCAGGGATTTGGAAATGTTGGCTATTGGGCTTCTCACTTTCTGGTAAAAGAAGGAGCTCGTTTGCTGGCGGTTCAGGATGCTCACGCTACATTGTACAAAAAAGAAGGTATAGATGTAGAAGGATTAGCGGTACATTCTAATCCCAGAAAAGGATCGATTGCAGATTATCCGGATGCGGTTACTATTCCTCCTGAAGATTTCTTTGGTTTAGAATGTGATATCATTATTCCCGCAGCACTGGGAAATCAAATTACAGCCGTGGTCGCTGAAAAAATAAAAGCACCACTTATATTAGAAGGTGCCAATGGTCCAACGGATAAAGAAGGGGAAGACATTTTATTAAGAAACAATGCGACTATTATTCCAGATATTTTTTGCAATTCAGGCGGAGTGATTTCAAGTTATTTTGAATGGTTACAAAACCGTAACGGAGAGTTATGGGATTTGGAAGAAAGTATGGGAAAACTTCAGAAAAAACTTACTGAAAACTTTAAACGTATTCAGCGTGAAGTCGAAGAAAAAAATATCGATTGGAGAACCGCGGCATATATGCTGGCTATATCCCGAATTGAAACGGCATACCAACAAAGAGGTATTTTTCCATAAACGCACTGAAGGAAAGCGCATAAGGTATTTCTTAGAAAGTTATTTTTTATTTCGAGGCGAGCCTGATAGCATTTAATCCCGATTATCCAGAAAAAAATAATAATGCTGAAAAATGAACTAATGAAAAACGGTACTCAAAATTTTCTCATGGAATATGAACAAACAAATATTGGTAAAAATACAATATCGGTAATTGAAGGGAATGCTCATGATTGGTTTCAAAAGCTTGAGATCATCGATTTTGAACTTTTACTCTATAAATCATATTTACAGGATTATTATTCTGGAAAAATGCGATGTGAAAAAAGCACCATAAATTCATTATTATCATATATCTGTCGGCATATAGAACAAAACAAGTTTCACCTTCGTACCTGTTTGTATTATAAAAACAGGATCTCGAAGATCAGGGAGTGTGATGATATGGAATGCGAACAAATTTATATGGAAGCACACTCCCTGTTTAAAAAAAGACTTCAGGATCATTTTATTAAAATAAAGCGACTGAAGCATCAAATTATTTCTAAAACTTTAGTGTATTCCGAACTAAAAATTGATTAAACAATTTTCGGAGACTTGAACAAGAATTCTCAGGAAGAAACCGAATTTTAAGAATGACGCTGAACTGTTTGTTTGGATGTTTTTTCCGAGGCCGGACGCCTGCTGAAATTATAGATTTTAGGATTTATACTTTCAATGCAAGGTGTTCGGCTATTTTTTAGGCTTATCGTAGATCTCGCAAAAGGAATAACGCCTTAAACGATCCTTTTGGCTTCGATTTTAGACATCTACGTTATTTGATATTTTGAATTTAAACAGTACTGATATAATTTGCTGTAAAACAATTTCAGGCTTTCCAAAAACTCAATGATTACAGGTTTTTTAAGGATTATTTATAATAAATAACAATACTGAATTTTCTATAAGTCGTATTTTTGAACGCTCTAAAAAGGTCTATTGTATGTCCTTCCAAAGGCTGGTATATTTTTTATTTTTCTTCTTCATACTCATTCAGGCACATGCACAGGATAAGTATTCCCATTTTAAAGCTTTTCCTAAAATTCCCAATGAGGTAGATACTTACCTTTATAAAAATTTAGATAAGGCAAGAAGCACAAAAGAACGCCTGGCCTATCTGGATACCATCGCTCAGGTTTTTGATAAAACAGATTTAGCCGACTCGATACTGGTATATGGTGAGCGTATTCAAAAAACGATTACAGCATTACCTCATACCAGTGCGGACTACGAATATTATAAATACCGCGGAATTTATTACGAAGCCCTGGCCAAAAGAAAGTTGGGGTTATTGGATGAAGCTATTGCCAGTTATATAAATGGACTGGAAAGTTTACACGCAGCTAAAGACAAACCTATCGCTATATATTTAAGATTAGGCTTAGCTGAAACTTATTTACAAAAGGAAGAATTACAGAAAGCGAAAGAAATAATAGAAGAGCTTTTGAAGTTAGCACATAATAATGAAAATTTAAATGCATTAGTACTTACTGCTCTTGCCGATTTTCAGTACAGGAATAAAGAATGGGAACACGCAATAGCTACATACACTAAAGTATTAGAATTACCGGCCATTAAAAAACTTGATAAACTCTCGTATCGCATACGATTAAACCTTGCTAAACTTCAATCAAAAAACTATACCTCATTACAGTCTCTAGAGCAATTTCAGCACATAAAAAAAGAATGCCTGGCAAAAGGTTACTATGGCTATTACATCCAGGCGGTTTTAAATGAAGGTTATATTTATTTAAAACAGCAAAATTATGAAGCGGCAGAAATCGCCCTAAGCACCGCCTATATAAATACGGTATCCTGGAATCGGCTGGAATTGCAAAAGAAAGTTAATCGCTCACTTGTGGATCTTTATGTGACTAAAGAAGATTATAAAAATGCCTTCAATTTAATGACACAATATGAAGCGGTCAATAAAACAATAGCATCACAGCAAAATGCACGTCAGGTTAGAGAGTTAGAAGAAAAATATAAAAGTTTAGAGAAGGAGCGAGAAATAATGAAGCTTCAGGAATCCAAGCTAAAAGATCAAATAGAAATTGATAAACAACGTACGATTAAAAACGCAGTATTAATTGGTTTTTTGATCATTCTAATCCCTATTATCTTATTGCTGGTAGTTTACTACCAAAAATTGCAGGCCCAAAGTGAACTAAACAGGCAACAAGAAGACTTAAATCGTAAAGAAATGCAAAGCCTGCAACAGGAACAGGAATTAAAAATGGCCAGAACTTCCATGAAAATACAAACCAGAGAGCGTGAACGTATTGCTCAGGAACTTCACGACAGTATTGGCGGAAATCTTGCAGCGATCAAACTTCAAATGAATAAGCTCGATCTAACAACAGAAAACGCCTTTAATGTAAAAAAACAACTAGACAGTACTTATCGTCAGGTAAGGGAAATTTCCCATAGTTTATTACCCAAAGAATTTAAAGAGCAGTCTTTTGCGCCTATCGTCCAAAATTATATGGACCAATTTAACGAGCCTGAAAATCAAAGTTATTTTTTTAATGCCTATCCTGAAGAGGCTATTAATCAACTGCCTAAAAAACTTCAGGTAGCTTTATTTAATATGATTAAAGAATTAACCAACAATGCATACAAACACGCCAAAGCCAATCAGGTGATGATTCAATTAAATGATATCCCCGAAGAGAAAAGTCTTTCCCTAATGTACGAAGATGACGGGATAGGTTTTGTACCAAATCATTCAGAAGGTATAGGATTAAAAAACCTAAAAAGTAGAATAGATGAACTTCAGGGGTATTTAGCCATTGATAGCAATCCTGGTAAGGGAACGGTAATTAGCATTCATATTCCTATCGCGCAGTGAGTAATAAAAAACCTTAAGACAAGTCTTTGAGGTAATTTTAGAAAATAATTTTTAATTCGAGGCCTCCCGATCCCAGCTAGCTATGGGTATAGCATTGGAGTATTAAACCTCGATTATCGACTAAAAAAATGAAAACAGTCTATAATATCATTATTGCCGACGACCATAAAATGTTTGTGGACGGGCTACGGAGCATTTTAGAACAGGAAGATGATTTACATATTGTACATACAACATCTACCGGGGAAGAAGTTTTAAAGTATCTAAAAATCAATCAAAATGAGCAAATCGATTTGCTTATAACAGATCTTAACATGCCCGGAATGGACGGTATTGCACTGAATAAAAATATCAAAAAAGATTTTCCGGGAATTAAAACCCTGGTGATCAGTATGCTTGAAGACGGGGCCAAGATTAAATCCTTAACCGAAGATGAAGTTAATGGCTATCTTTCTAAAAATGCTGAGCAAAAAGAACTGCTAAAGGCCATCAGGCAAATCCTTTTAGGAGAAAATTACTTTTCTACCCATATTCAATCCATTTTAATCCAATCCTTAACCAATAGCCGAAAAGCTTCTGAAATTAGATTAACCCAGCGAGAAAAAGAAGTGTTACAGTTAATCGCTAAAGAACATACTACCCAGGAAATAGCAGATATGCTATTTTTAAGTAAACATACCATTGAAAGTTATCGTAAAAACCTAATTAACAAACTAGAAGTACGAAATTTAGCAGGGTTAACACGCTATGCTATAGAACATAATATGGTTTAACCCCTGTTTTCAGGGATAAAGATTTCACTGCTTTCAGGCTAATATAGGCGCAGCTTACATTAGATATTTGTTCCCAGTTAATCTTTAAATATTCATGTTATGATTTATGGAATTTCATTAATTCTACTCAGCATTATCGCTGTGCCATCCTTAATTCTTTCCAAGAAACCCAATGCCCAGGAATTACTGGATAAGGTAGCACCTTACCAGGGATGGATAGGACTGGTTTTTTCAATTTTTGGGATATGGGGAATAATTTCAAGTTTGCTTAGCTTAGAAGTATTAAGTAGCGCTCCCATTTGGTGGATTACATTATTTGCTGGAAGCATCGTCGAAGCCACACTTGGTTTTCTTTTGGGCTTCCCGGTGATCAGTAAAATACTTTCTAAAAATGCTCCAGATTACCAACAAAAAAGTATAAAAATAAGAGAAAAACTTGTTCCTCTTCAGGGAAAACTTGGAATTCTAGGAGTGATTTCAGGAATATGGATCATTACAGCTTCCTTTCTTTTTACAGTATAATTAAAATAAAATATAAGTTATGAAATGGTATTTAAAAGCCTTCCGTCAGTATTCAGATTTTAAAGGTCGAGCAAGAAGAAAAGAGTATTTTATGTTTGGGGTGATCAATGCACTATTTTCCATTGGTTGTATGCTCTTAAGTTTTGGATTGAGTAACTGGTTAGAAGCTCCGGCCTTTATTAGTATTTACGTTTTGTATACGTTGGTTTCTTTACTCCCATCACTTGCAGTATCGGTAAGGCGTATGCATGATATTGGTAAAAGCGGATGGATGTTATTGGTAGGCTGTATCCCATTGGTGGGACCAATATGGATGTTAGTTTTATTAATTACAGACAGTGATGCGCAAAACAATGAATATGGACCAAACCCAAAGGAAGGATTCCTGTTAGAAGATATTTAAAAGTTGTAGAGTATAGTTATGATTATATCGAGAGGTTGGGGCTTGTTGGGCCTATTGTTGCCCATCGCCGTAGTACTTTTAGGTATCTATTTTTTTAGTCCTGATGGGAATACCACAAAACCAATACTTGCGTTTGGATTCGTAATTTCTGGAATCCTAACTGCTGTAATCGGAGTTATCTTCCAGAAAAAAAGTAACAATAAACATGATCTATTTTTTATGCCCCTAAGCATATGGGGCATAATATGGATCGCTCTGGGTGTGTTTATTTATAGTATGATATAAAAAATAGCAGCTTATAATTTCTAAAAAGCTTCTCCAATACTGATATAGAAGTTGCTATCATCCCTGGTAAAAGCATAATCAAAACGCAGATACACATCTTTTTGTTGAAAAATTAAAAATCGTGCCCCTGCCCCGGCAGACCATTTTACATTATTCAACTGTAATTCATCCCATTGGTTAAACACCTCTCCTATTCCCGTAAAAATGGTAGCCCCTAAACGATCTGTAAAGCCT
The DNA here is from genome assembly GCF_056859415.1 of Zunongwangia sp. L-65. Classification (NCBI taxonomy): domain Bacteria; kingdom Pseudomonadati; phylum Bacteroidota; class Flavobacteriia; order Flavobacteriales; family Flavobacteriaceae; genus Zunongwangia; species Zunongwangia sp. L-65. Next base: position 85,590 of record NZ_JBSXOK010000053.1, on the reverse strand, counting down.
AATTTTAAAGGTAAAAATCGATATTCTACCTGCGCAGCAATCTGGTTACGGTCCCGATATCGACCTTTAAAATAACCACGCATAAGACTTTCTCCTCCCATATAAGATAATTGATTAAAGGGGACTTCACCGCCAAAATTAAACTCCCCATAAACCTGTGCTGCCAAAACATCATTATCACCTACTTTTTTGAAAAGACGGTTATCGAGGGTGATCAATTGATATTCTACATTGCTTTTCCAAAAAGGATTATAATTAAGATAGGCAAACTCACTAAAAAAAGCATCTCTTTCATTTAATACATTATGCCGTTCATCATATACAAAGCCTACTCCAACTCCAAAATTGGTGGTTCCTTCAGCTCCAAAAGGCAATTCAAAATTGATTTCTTCATTATCTTCGGAAGGCTCAAAAGAAACATTACTTAAACTTCTAAAATCGGTTTCAAGACCTATGTAAAAATTATCCAGTACCTTACGTAAAACCCGTTCTTTAATTCTAATTTGAGTGGCATCCACCAGTGCGATATTACTTGTAGGAACGTCGCTCCCGATACCATAATATTTAAGCGGAAACTGTTCAAAATCTATATCTCCAAGAAAAAACCAGGTATCTTTATCTGAATATAAGGCATGACTAATTCTAATACCATACTGCCCATTAAGCGTAAAAAAACTATAGGCTTTCATTTCGCTAAGCCGATTGTTTACATCTTCATTAGCGTAATAAATGTATAAGGGAGTTAAACCGAATTCTACACCTGTTTCAGGACGATAGCCAACGGTAGGAAAAACAAAAAATTGCGAGCGTTCCTTAGAAACCGTATCCTTTAAAACAGTATTGATATACCTGGATATAAAACTTTTACTGGCTTTATTATCTTTTGTTTCCTGAGCGTAAACGAACGATTGTAAAATAAATACGAAGCAGAAAATAAATAAAGTAAGATAGTTATTTCTAATCATAGTTGGGTTTGATCACAAAAATAAACTTTTCAGTTACTAAGTCTTCCTATTTCACTTTTAGCTAACAATAAATTGGGAAGAAATCTAAAAAATTATCAATCGCCAAAACTTTGAAAATATCACTACCCAACTCAAAATTAAACTATATAAACTTCAAATTATAGTAGCAATCAGCTTAGAAATCTGGATATGATCAAAGTGGCTCACCAGGACTAGCCAGTAAAATTAATTATAAAAATGTCACATATTTGAGAAATATAGATATCTTTGCTTATGATGACGGCTACCAAAAAACGAATCATAGAATCTGCTATTCAAGTTTTCAATGAAGACTTATCTGCTCCTTTGCAGAAAGTAGCAGATAATGCAGCGGTAACACGCCGAACTTTACACCGGTATTTTAAAGATCGTAGTGACCTGGTAGAGATTTGTAGACAAGCTATAGAAATAAGCTGTAAAAAAGCAATGATTGCGGCGATACAAAGCAGTGATGAGCCGCTTATCCAGTTAGAAAAGATGCTTTACGCCGGCATTGATTGTGGTGCAAAATATGCAACGTTTTATAGGATGCATCTAAATCCAGATCATATCCATACCCGGGAAAATAAAAATTGTGCTGATTATGATTACATCTATTCAACATTTCAACAGATCATTCTTAAATTACAGAAAACCGGGAAATTAAACCCGAAAATGTCTCCGGAATGGATTCAGGTTTTACACTCCGGAATTATCGAAAGTACCGTTAATGCTAGAGAGACGCAGCAGAATATAGAAGATATAAAAAAACTGGCCTGGACGTCGTACTTTAAAGCTATAAGCCCTTAAAAAATTTATACATACATGTCTCAAAATTGAGACATTAAAATCTAAAAAAATGGAAAACAAAAAATTTGAAGTTATCATCATCGGTGGAAGCTACGCCGGCCTATCCGCAGCAATGGCACTGGGAAGATCCTTGCGCAAAGTATTAATTATAGATAGTGGTTCAGCCTGTAACCGGCAAACACCACATTCCCATAATTTTATTACACAGGATGGAGTGCCTCCTGCTAAAATTTCAGAAAAAGCGAAAAATCAGGTGCTTCAGTATAAAAGTGTAGCATTCATAAATGACCTTGCCATAAAGGCTGAAAAAACTGAAAATGGATTCACCGTCGATACACAATCCGGAGAAAAACTGGTGACCAGCAAAATCATTTTTGCTACGGGAATAAAGGATTTAGTACCACCTGTTCCGGGGTTTAAAGAATGTTGGGGAACCTCTTTAATTCATTGCCCCTACTGTCACGGTTTTGAGTTCCGAACCAAAAAAACAGGAATCCTGGCCAATGGAGAGCGTGGTTTTCATTTAGCTTCACTAGTAAATAACCTTACCAACGACTTAACTATCCTAACTACTGGTAAAGCCGATTTTAAACCTGAGCAATTTGCTAAACTGGAAGCTCATCGTATACCTATCATTGAAACAGAAATCGCAGCGCTCGAACATCAGGAAGGTCAAGTAAAAAATATCGTATTTACTAATGGAGATCGGGAAATATTTGATGCCTTATATGCAGGTTTTCCTTTTAAACAGCATTCTGACATTCCGCTATTCTTAGGCTGTGAACTAACGGAACAGGGATATATTAGAGTTAATGAATTTCAGCAAACTACTATCGACGGGGTGTATGCCTGTGGTGATAATACAAGTAGGATGCGCTCGGTCGCTGCCGCCGTAGCCAGTGGTAACCTGGCCGGTGCGATGACTAACGCAGCATTAACCAAAGAACTTTTTTAAAATTAATAGTATTGAATGAATGATCGAAGTTAAAATACTCCAACGCTAACGATAATCAGCCTATGGGAGAATTTTAAAAGTCTATTTTTTAGAAAAAATAATCGATTTAAGTGGAAAATCCTGCTGATATCACTTTTGAAGCAAAAAAAGTGTTGCAGGAAAAACTTGAAAAAATTCTGATGCCCGGTTTCGGCTATGCCATAAATATCAAAATCTTTATTGAAAAACAGACTTAAAGGTAAGTACAGAAATTTCAAGAACAGCCATTCATTCCGCCAAAACCTGTCTTACAGATGACTATAAATGATAACAAGAAGTGCCTTTTTATATCTTAAATCATCTACACTAGAGAAACGCTCCTAAAAAACTGAAGATATATTCTGTGTAAGCCTCTTTTTATAAGTACTAAGCGATATTAGTTTCCGAACGTTTGGTAAAAAACTGTAATTTTTATAGATTTGTACTATGAGACCACAAAAAACATTAGACGAAGATGTCCTGGCAGGACTTACCGAAGTTTTTCAGTCCAAAGGATATGAAGCTGCAAGTCTGCAGGATCTGGCTAGAGCTACAGGGCTAAAAAAAGCTAGTTTGTACCATCGTTTTCCTGGTGGAAAAAAACAAATGGCAGAAGCTGTTTTAGGACATCTGTCGGAGTGGGTCGAAGAACATGTTTTCCGGGTAATTCATCATACGGCAGAATCTCCTCAAATCAGATTGCAAAAAGCGATAGATCAAATAAAAGTCTTATACGATAACGGGAAGAATACCTGTATTTTTCGGGCTCTTTCGATGGAGACCGGTATAAGTTTATTTCGCCTCCAAATAGAAAAAGGAATGAATGAGTGGTTAAAAGCTTTTGAAGCTATTGGAGAAGAACTTAAGTTAGATTCAAAAACCGCAAAAGACTATGCGTATCAATCGATGATAGATATACAGGGAAGCCTCATCTTAACCTCAACCTTAGACGATCCTGAAATTTTTGGAGATGCATTAAAAAGAATTACCAATCGATATTTAAACGATAATCGACAGGAAATGCAATGATAATGATAGCACTTATCTCAATACACTAAAATAAAAAATTTTATATAAATATTACCGAACGTTCGGTAATTAAAAAACTTAAAATAATAACAATGGAAAAGACTAAATTTAAAACAGAACATGTAGACGGAATAAATATAGCCTATCGGGAAGCCGGGGATAATAAGAAGCCAAGCTTACTACTTTTACACGGCTACCCTTCTTCTTCGCATCAATATCGAAAAGTGTTTAATCGGCTGGCCGATAAATATCATCTTATCGCTCCAGATTACCCGGGTTTTGGGCATAGCGATTTTCCAGCTCCTGATCAATATGACTATACTTTTGATAACATTTCTAAAACTATCAATAGCTTCTTAGAAAAACTGGAAATTGATAACTATTCTATTGTTATGCAAGATTATGGTGCGCCTGTAGGATTTAGAATTGCGCTTGCGCATCCAGAGAGGGTAACAGCTATTATAACCCAAAACGGAAATGCTTATGAAGAAGGTATTGGTGAGGCCTGGAAACCTATTAAGAAGCTATGGGCTAACCGTATTAAAGAGAATGAAGAAGCGCTTTTAGATGCGTTTAGCTTAGAAGGATTAAAATGGAATTACACACACGGTACTCAGGATGTCGAATCAATTAATCCAGATTGCTGGCATTTAGATTATCTAAGAATGCAACGGCCTTACGCTAAAAAAGTAAATATTGATTTATGGTATGACTATCAAAACAATTTAAAACAATACCCCCAATGGCAGGCGTACCTAAGAGAACACCAACCGCCGGTACTTGTAGTATGGGGGAAAAATGACGAGTACTTCCCAGAAAGCGGTGCAGCAGCCTTCAAAAAAGACTCAAAAAATATCGAATATCATATTTACGATACGGGACACTTCGCAATGGAGGAATACGGTGATGAAATCATCGATGAAATTGAAAAATTTATGACCAAAATAGCTTAAAATTTAAGCTATTTCCACATCCAAAAATACAGGATCTATCGCTATAGGTCCTGTATTCTTTTCACATATAAGATTTGCTTTATAGATTATAAATGCAATATTTTAAATAGCAAGCAGCTAACCGGTTTGGTAAAAGCTCTTTACAAATTTGCTATGGTTTTATTTCCTGTTTACTTTAAATTCCATTAAAAAAACTATTTTTGTAACAAACATTACAAAAAAAATGAAAGGGCGACCTCATATTTATAAAAATAAGGATTTGATCTTAAAAGCTCAGAACGTATTCTGGGAGAAAGGTTATAGTGCCACTTCCTTATCTGACCTGAGTAAAGCTACGGGAGCCGGTGCAGGTAGTTTATACAACACCTTTAAAGGAGGAAAGAAAGAACTCTTTAAAAAAGCATTAGCACAACGAAGAGAAGACTTTAAGGCATTCAAAATAAAACTGGAAAATAGCGAAGCCCCCATACAGCTAATTAAAAACTTTTTCCTAAGTCTTGCTACAGCACCTAAAAAATCACACTCCAAAGGATGCATTGTCGCCAATACCCTAGTCGAAATGTCATTTGTTGATGAAGAACTCGAAAAAGAAGCCATCGCAATATTGAGGGAAACGGAAAACTTATATAAATCAACCATCCTAGAAGCGCAGGAAAACGGAAATTTACAATCTAAAATACCAGCTGATGTATTGGCAAAGCATCTAATTAGTGTTTGGTGTGGCATCAACTCGTTAAGAAGAATATATCCTAATCGCAAAATTCTTCAACAGCAGATTGAATTGCAACTGCAAATAATCAACTAATTTTTAATCCCATAGCAGGTTTAATTTTATAAACCCAATCGTCGTCGGGAGCTATCGAAATAAAAAAAGATTTTCTGATGGAAATGTCGGGCAATTTTTGACATCTTTTATAATAATTTTTTTAACGATCATTACAAAAATAAATAATAGTATAATGGATTTACAACTAAAAGGAAAGAAAGCATTTATCAGTGGTTCAACGCAGGGAATAGGCTACGCTATTGCGCAGCAACTAGCACAGGAAGGCGCTTCGGTAGTTATCAACGGAAGAACTAAGGAAAAGACTCAAAAAATAACCAATCAATTAAAAAAACAATATCCAAATGCTCAAATATCAGGCATAGCCGCAGATTTTTCCAATAAAGAAGAAGTGTATTCTTTACTCGATCAACTTGATAACATAGATATATTGATAAACAATTTAGGAATATTCGATATGATAGAATTTGAAAATATAACCGATGAGCAATGGTATCATTATTTTGAAATTAACGTTATGAGTGCTGTGCGATTATCCCGAAAATTACTTGCGAAAATGAAACAGAAAAACTGGGGGCGCATGCTATTTATAAGCAGTGAATCTGGGATTAATATCCCTGAAAACATGATTCATTATGGAATGAGCAAAGCGGCACTTTCAGCAGTTGCTAACGGGCTATCCAAACTTACCAAAGGGACAGAAATTACTATCAATACCATTATAGGCGGACCAACTTATTCTGATGGAGTTGCAGAAGCTGTGCAACATATAGCGGCAAGTCAACATATCGAAATTGAAGAGATGAAGAAAATCATTTTACAGCAGTCTAATCCGCATATTCTATTACAGCGCTTTATCACTCCTAAAGAAATCGCCAATTTAGTAACCTATCTGGCCAGTCCTTTAGCCATTGCCACCAATGGCGCATCTTTAAGAGCAGATTCAGGAGTCCTGAAGACGGTATAAATAAAATTTAGAAAAGCAGATGGTACGCTAATTTATAAGACTTATATCTAACTTATTCTAAAAAATATACTCATGCAATTCCCCATAGCAATCCAGATGACAAGAGCATTTCATCTCGATCATCGACTAAAATATTTTTTAATTAAATTAGCTTCATATAACTAATGAATTTTAAGCCTTACCCTCAGAACTATTGACTTATAATTAAATTAAAATCGACTTGCAATAAGTCGGCTTGGTATGAATCATAAAAATCTTACTGTTTAAACATTATTTGATACTTCCCCATATCAAAGAATAAAGCCCTTATTCGGGATGAAATTATGAGTTCTAAAAAATCAAAAACAATTATTCGTATCGTTTTGGCGATTGGAACAATAGCATCTCTTTTTTTTGTTCCCTGGATTATACTAAAAGCCTGGCTTATGCCCTTACCCGATACAGTACAGGAACAGGTAAATTACGCAACAAAATTAGGCTTTGATGGTATTATTGTTTATGTAGATAAAAAGGGAAATGCACCCGAGTTCTATGCGGCCGGTTATAAAAATCGAGAGCAAAAAATTCCGGCAGATCCACATTCCTTATTCAAAATAGCCAGTGTGACCAAATTATATCATGCTGTGGCTATCGCCAAATTAGTAAGGGACGAGCAACTATCTTTAGATAAAACCCTTGCAGATTATTTACCTGAATTAAAAGGTAGAATCGAAAATGCTGATGAAATCACACTACGAATGATGGTACAGCATCGAAGCGGAATTCCTAATTATACCGATACGTATATGTATTGGGCAGCACCAAAAGAAACTGCTGAAGAAAATCTTTCTTTAGTCTTAGATCTACCTGCTAATTTTGAACCTGGCGATGATTACGAATATTCTAACACCAATTACTTGTTAATTGATCAAATTATAAAGCGCGTTTTAGGATATAAAACCTTTACATACATCCAGGAAGCTATTTTAGACAGGCTTGACCTAAAAAATACCTATGGTTCTATTCATGATGTGAATTTGGATGATGTGATGAGTGGTTATTATGTAGGTTATGAAGAGGATTTAAAAACCGATAATATTGGTGTGATGTTGGCTACAGCCGAGGATTTAGGTAAATTTATAAGAGCACTAAACGACGGCTCTGTTTTTAAAGACCAAAAAGAACAGGATATCTATTCTTCAATTTATCGTTATGACCATACCGGTTTAATCCCTGGATATCAAACGATTGCCAAATATCACAAAGATATAGATACGGTAGTCATTCAGTTTACCAATACCGTAGATTTTGAAGGCTATAATTGGAGTTTGCACGAAATCATCTATAACCGAATCATTAAAATCTTGCGAAAAAGAATGGATTCTTAATTTTCATCCTTTTTTAAAGAATGTTAGTTTCTATAAAAGCATTATATTTCGTGAAAGACAAACTCATCAATCAAAACTTTAATGTTATGATTAAACACTTGCCGTTTAAATTTTTTGTTTACAGTATCCTTATTTCGTTGGTTTTTGCCTGTAAAAATGATACGAAAATTGTCGAAAATAAATACGAAATAGGGGCTGATACGATTAATTTTCAGTGGCAAAAATTAAAACAAGGAGGCATTACCATCAATCACGGGGCAATTCTTATTCCGGTAACATTAGAAGGAATCGATAAGACTTTTAAAATGCAGCTGGATCTTGGTATTAATCATAATGTGATTTACGGCGATACACTGGCGGCAATTACTTCAGCTTATCCTGAATTACAAAATAACATTCAGCATCGCGATGGCTACGAGGTTTTTTACAATAGAATACAATTCAGTAACCATCAATTGGCTAAGGAAGATAGTTTGCTGGTTCGGGAAAACTTTGGTAAATCTGAAAACCTTAAAGATTTCGATATTATAGGCACTTTGGGGGCTAATGAAATTAAAAACAAAATTCTACTTATAGACTTTAGATCGCAACAATTAGTCATTACCAACAAATTGGAAGATTGGGAGGAAGACACTTTTAGTTTTACGCCACTCAGTTTTAAAAACAATCAGCTTTACTTAGACCTTATTGCTGCCGGAAATAAACATGCGTTTGTTTACAGTACTCAGGCGAGTTTGTTCCCATTAGCTACCATAGATGCTAACTTATTTAAAAATATTACCGAAGCAAAAAATAGTGAAACAAAGCAACTGAAATCCTGGGGAGAAGAAATTAGCTTTGCCGGAAGCGATATTACCACCAAAATTCGCATCGCCGATGTTAACCTCCCCATCAATAATAAAAAAGCTTTTTTTACCGATGCTAAAAAAGTAAGCGAAGTGCTAAAAACTGAAAATATAAAAGGCGTTATTGGAAGTGATCTTTTTATGAATAATACGATTATGATTGATTTGGTAAACAATCGATTTGGGATTAAGTAAATTAAATTTTGAATTTGATTCTATAAAGTATTTGAAATCTCAATGAATTATCAAAAGATATCTATGTCGAAATATTGCCAAGATAGTAGCTTCTGCACAAAAGTCCTGTATAGATTTCACTCAGTCTTTGATTTTTTTAAATCTTAACTAAATTGAACTATTTTAATATTTATCGATTCTAGCTTTTTGCCAAGGAAACTTTCCCTCTAACTCAATTTGTAGCGATAAACTTAAAAATGTTCTTATCAACACAATTAGACCTAGTATAGAAACAGATTTTAAAGTAGGATCGGTTACAACGGTAGCCATAATATCTGCTGCAATCAGGATTTCTAAACCTAATAGTATTGATTTTCCAACAGACTGACGTAGGATAGAATAAGTGCTGGAGATGCCTTTATTTTGATTTATGATAAACTTAAACAATGCCATTAAAGTTCCTATAAATATGGTTAAAACTCCTATTGCCTCAACAATGGTTGCAGTATAATCTATGTACGTTTTGATATTTTCCATTTTTGCTTTTAATTACACACAAATGCTATTTCTAATTATCAGTGTCCAACTTAAAATCAGCAAATTTTAAGGATTTTGAAGTTTCTGTATAAACCAAATTAGGTGCAAGCTCAAAAAGATGCGCCTGCGTTTCGAAAAAATGCATCATATAACCCGCGGTATTTACAAATACCACGACATCACCAATCTCAGGAAGCTTTGGTAATGTTACTTTTCGTTTTAGTAATACATCTCTTTCTAAACAATAGGCTCCAGTAAAATAAACATCTACTGATTTTTCCTCTGTCTTATCTTGATCGAGATTTGCATACATTACAAATGGATCGAGCATAAAATCGGCACTAGAACTCATCATCTGGCTCATATTCATTTCTAAACCAATTAACCACTGCCCTTTCGCATCTTTTTTTCGATGTACAACTCTTGCCATGGTAATTCCCGACTGGTTTACTAAAGATCTACCCGGCTCAATTCGTATTTCTATATTTTCCTTTTGAAGTAAAGATGCCACTGAACTCCCGTTTTGATCTGAATACTTTAAAATCTCCTCTAAAAATTTATCTGAATTAATTTCGTTAAAGTAAGGATAGGTTTTTCTATCCCCTTTTATGATTCCGTCTTCAAACCTGTAACCTAGTCCGTTATTATTAAACGTAATGGGTGAGATTTTGCCTTTTAGACTTTCTTTTAACCTTACATCAAAATTTAACCATTCTTCTTTATGCTTAAGGTAGTTGATTAAAATTCCTCCCCCCATATCTATAAATCGAAATGAAAAATCATTTTCTCTAAGCTTTTGTATTAAGCTTATACAATGCAATAAGGCTTCACTTCTTTGCCGGGTAGAATAGCCGTCTAAATGAAAATGCAATCCTTCTACCTTAAAATTGTTGTACTTTTTATCTTTACCTACATGCTTCATTAAGTATTCTTCAATATCATCGATATCAAAACCAAAACGGCTATAGAGTTTCTTTTTGTTTACATAAAAACCACTCAGACGAAAGGCAACACGGGCTTTACAATTATTTTTTTCTGCTAAATCATTTACGAGAACACATTCATCATCATTATCTAACACGATAGGCACATTATTCTGAAGTGCGGTTTTAACTTGCTCTTTAGTTTTAATAGCAGAAGTTAATACTAAATGATCACCGTCTCCCCCAAGTTGAAGTGATTGTAAAAGTTCTCGCTCACTTGCTGTATCTACACCTATATTTTCTATAAAAGCCTGTTTCACAAACGCCTTTGCTTTATTTGCTTTTCTGGCATAGAATATCCCAAATTTTATGTCATGGTTTTGAAAAACTTCTTTAAACCTTGTACAATTTTTAGCAAAAGAAGCAGGATGAAGAATATTTAGCGGAGAACCAAACCTTTTAAAAAGTTCATCAACCACTTTTGGATGATTCATAATATCATGCATCCACGGTGATGTAATTGGCGTAAGTCCTTTTTCCTGATTTCCTTTACTATATTGACTATTATTCATTAAATACTACTTAGTTGTTGAAATAAAATTTTTTAGAGATTTGACGGCCTGCTTTGCCCAGATGGATGAAAAATCGTTTCGGCTTCTGGATAGGGTATCATTATCGAAGGTAACACCTTCAGTGGGTGTTCCATATACCGTCATATTTTTTATCACGTTTCCCGCTTTGTCTATTGGGTGTGCTTCCCTTGTTAAATCCATCCCACCTGTTTCATACCTTCCGGTATCATCTGTATTTTGGAAAGCTCTTATTTTACCTTCTTCAAAAAGGTTTTTATAAAGTATAGAAGACTGTGAAGGGATGTTCATTCTAGGAATACGAGCATCGATATGATAATCCAAAACTATCCTATTGTCTGATTCGACTGAAATGTTTTCCATTTGCCACTTACCATTTTGAACTTTTTGTATTGTAGGAGATTGACCAAAGGTAAAATCGAAAATACCGACTTTAAATAAAGCCAAAATTTTGTACATATTTTCTAGTGGTGGCCCGTAGCTAATTCGGTTAAAAAATGGAGCATATTGATTATCAAAAAGTTGATGTGACCTGGCCGTTAATCCACCAAAACTGTATAATTCATTAAATATAGGGCTAATGTCGTGCCAGGCACTAATCGCCGCTAATAACGGACTTTTAGTTCTTAAAGAGACTTGTTCTATCATCTCTTTTAAAGATTGTTTTACGATAGAAGTATTATAAGCTTCATGATTTATAAAAGGTTCCTGTAATTCTTCAAATGAAAACTGCTTTTCAGATGGATATTTGCTATGAAAAGATTTAATTTCTTCTAACATTTCAGCAAACTCTAAGGAGCCATTTAATTTTTTACCACAATTTTTAAATGCTAAGCTATAGTATCGATAAATAAATTCTTTCTTAATTAATGGCAGTAGTTCTTCTAAAAAATCAAACTTATGAGAAGAATCCTTTCTAATCTCCCGTAACTTTTCTGAAGTAAAAAATCGTAATACAGGTACATTAGGCATCTCTCCTACTCTTGGAATCATCAAAGCACCAGATCTAGAATATGGATAAATGATCGCAGGTTCGTTTCCTGAAGGGATGTATTGCATCGTTTCACATTCGCCAACAAAATAACCTCCCCTCCCTTCTGTTAGCGCTAAAGTAGCATCTATAAAGGTTAATCCCATTCCTTTTATCGCTACACTAGCCTTAGCATTAATAGACACTAAAGTTTTTTCCACCGGATAAACAAAATCAATGAGCGAAGAATCTACTTTTTTACTATCTAAAAGCTCAGTTCGATTTCCGGCATGGCCTGTAGTTAAAAGTAAATTATGCACCTTAACAGACTCTTGTGGTTTTGCTGTTTGCTGGGGTTTAAGATGTAGTAATCCCTCTTTTTCAGTAATATTCACCACCTCCTCATTATGGTAGTAAATTTTAATATTTTCGGGTGCTCCAGCAATTACACTTTTAAAACAGGAACTAAGATATTTCCCTACCATTTTACGGGATGAAAATTTATCGCTTAACCGGCTTTCTTCTATGCCTATAGATTCACTAAGCCATTTGGTGTAATTTTCCAACTTAACTATGGCATCAGGCTTTTCTTTGGGACGGATATCTATCTTTTCATTCGTGAAATTCATTTTCAAATAATCTGGCTGATCGGTCCTATAAACATCGCCAGCCCCAAAATATTTGTTTTTATTGTAAAGATGAATATGAACTGTTTCTTCAACATTCTCATTTTTCAGTTGCGCAAGTAAACGCTCTAAACCGTACAAACCTTTAGGCCCAAGACCAATAATGGCAAGGCTATATTCAAAAGAAGGTTTTATTTTCCATCCGCCAATTGGCGTTAAAGCATCATAAACTCCCGGTATATTTTTTAGTAACCATTCCTGATTATAAATAGTGTCTAAATATCGGCTTCCGCCATCACTCAATAAAAAAGCACAACGTGAACCTTCTTCAATTTGATGTTCGAATTTATGATATGCCATTATAATCGCTCCAGAAGAGCCACCAACAAGAATGCTTTCTTTTTGAAGCAATTCCCAGCATCCTTGAGCACATTCTAAATCATTTACCTTAATAAAGTCGTGGATATAGTCTTCATCTAAAAATTGGGAATCTACCCCGGCACCATGACCGGGAATTTTTCGGGTTCCTGGTTCACCCCCAAAAAGTACGCTTCCTACAGCATCTACTGCTATTATTTTGGTATTAGGGTGATTAGCTTTTATATACTCGGCACATCCCATTAAAGTCCCACAGGTACTTGTTGCCACAAATAAATAATCCAATCTTCCGTCTAGAGCCTCATAAATTTCTTTTGTAGTTTGATAGTGTGTTTTAGGATTATTTATATTTCCATATTGATTACTCCAAAAACTGTTTTTAGTAATTTTAAGTAACTCCTTCACTTTTGCCAAACGCGCACCTAAAAATCCGCCTTCTTTAAGAGGTTCAGTAACCATCTCGATAGTGGCTCCATAAGTTTCTAATAATTGAGAAGTAATTTTATTTATTTTGGGGTCTACAACAACAATCAGTTTTAACCCGAATACCAAACAAGCCTGAGCAAGGCCAATAGCCATATTGCCTGAACTAGATTCTATAACGGTATCTCCTTTTTTCAATTCTCCAGATTCTATTGCTTTTTGGAGAATATTGTAAGATGTTCTGGCTTTTACACTTCCAGAGGGATTAAAACTCTCTAATTTGGCAAAAACTTCAATTTTAGAATTACTAGGAATTTGCTTTAATTGTACTAATGGAGTATCTCCAATTGTTTCTAATATAGAACTAGAAACCTGAAGTTTATCTCTAAAGCTCACATTCATCTTCAATAGGATTGGGTTGATTAAGGATTAAATGTAGGCACATTTAATCATAACAAAATCCATATTAATTAAATAATAACACTTTGTTTATTTATAATTATGAAATGCTTAATCTTATAAATATTTCTATACTATAAATAACATCAATAAAAACATTAAGACTTTCTTCCTCACTTTTAAAATTCACTGCTAATTGAGTATTACTCTAATAGCTTTTTAATATCGTAATTTTTGATTTGTAATTTTACCGTACCAGTATTGGTTTTATTGCTTTTCATCGCTTTACGATCTATACTGGTATCGCTTCCCATAAAATTAAGCGGAATTTTTAGATTTTCGACAGCAAAAGAAACTTCCATATGATATGGTAAGATTTCTGCTGCATTATACTGCATTTTCAAAGTATAACTTCCCTGGTTTTTAGTAGTAATTTTAGATACCACTATATGATCATTTTCAATATCCAAATAAAGTGTAGCCATAGCCATATCAGCTTTATCATCTTTTGGAATGATACTTAGAACTTTCAAATTTTTATCATCGATCAATTCAAAACCCCGATCTACGCTAATAAAAGGATGCTCAAAAAGCTCAGAAAAAGTAAAATCCAATCCGCGTTTTGGGAAAATTAAAAAGTCTTCGGTTTTAAATTTTACTTTCTCACCACGATTATATGCTATGGAAGCGGTCTTTGTAGGCATATTGATAAATGGAGCTGTAACATCTACTATGATATCTGCGGTGAAATACGAAACATCATCCATGTGCTGTTTAATACGCAATAAATCCTTATCGATATCCTGCGCTTGTAGTGTGCCCATAAACATTAACAGCAACAACAAAAAAATAATATTTAAATTCATCCAATATCGGTTTTATTGAATTTATAAATCCCTATAACAGCAAATAAAATCGTGTATCCTACTAGTAAAAGATTATCCTGAAGGATTCCATAAATATCCAGATCATAAGCAAAAAAGCGCTGCCAAGAATTGGTTAATTTCGGAAAAAAATAACCTCCTATTTCTCCAAAATCAGCTTTTATAAATAAGGAGCAAAGAATTAAAAACAAAGCCGAGGCAATCCAGGTTTTTGCAGGTTCTTTCAATATAATTCCTAAAGTAATGCTTACGCTGGTAAAAAAAATCATACTTAGTGTTCCTGAAATAAATGCTAATAAAATTCTGGAAAAGGCATCTTCTGCAGGGAAAAAATTTAAAGTCCCTAAATATACGACCAGATCACCGTCTCCAAAAATTCCATAGGCCAGCAAAAAACTGGTAAGCATTAAAAGACATAAAATGAATATCGTAAAAATTAATGAGCTAATATATTTGGCAATAATCAATTTCTTTTTGCTTACCGCTTGTAACATTAATGTTTTTAGGGTTCCCGTTTTATACTCTTCGGTAATTAAAGCTGAGCTTACAATCATTAAAATTAAAGGTAAATTAAACCAAAGGGAATTTAGGACAATATATAATAGTAAATTGCCATTAAGTAGGTTTCCTTCAAAATAAAAAGACTGCCTTAAATTATCTAATAAGAGCTCTAAAATGGTTTTTCCCTGATAATAAGCCGCAAAAAAGATGATAAACTCAATAATTAAAACGGCCACAATGGCGTACCATGTTTTGGCTTCTCTAAACAGCTTAAATAGCTCTACCTTTAAAATCCTATACGTCATTGGGTTGCTGACTTAAAAGTTCGTTTAAGGTAACCTGTGGTATGCATGCAGTGACCTGATAACCTTGCTGAATCAGGTGTTCTAAGATTTTAGAAATCTCAGTAGCTTTACATTCGATATCGATACTGTTCTTTTCAGCAAAAATAATTTTGAATAGTTTGTTTTTTACCTGCTCTACACCATTTCCTTTAATCTTGTATCGGGAAATGCTATGATTAAATAGCCTTGTGGTTTCCCCTTGATTAACCAGTTTTCCCCTATCGATTACGTATAAATAATCACAGCAATTCTGCAATTCGGCCAACATATGTGATGAAATTAAAACCGATTTATTTTTAGCGGCAAGTGATTTTATGAGCCGAATTAAATCTGAAACACCCATAGGATCAAGACCCGAAAATGGCTCATCCAGAATAACAATTTCAGGATCATTTAATAAAGCAATGGCGATGGCCAGGCGCTGTTTCATTCCCATCGAAAAATGGCGCACTGCATCCTTTCTATCTAACGGAAGACCGACGGTTTTTAAATATTGTTCAAGCCTTGTTTTATCCCGTGAAGCATTTTGAATTTCAGCAAAAACCTTAAGATTCTCGTATGCATTTAAATAAGTATATAAACCGGGATTCTCTATAATGGCCCCTATAGGTTTTAATTTGGTCGAATGAATTTTTAAACTTCCGTGATCTGCGGTAACCAGATTGCACAATATCTTAAATAAAGTAGTTTTCCCTGCGCCATTTCTTCCCAGTACACCATAAATCTGGCCGATTTTAAGTTTAAGGGAAATGGCATCTACGGCTTTACCCGATTTATAGGTTTTGGTTAAATTTGTGGCTTCTAAAATCAAGAGAGAGCTTTTTGCTGATTTCTAAAATCAAATTTGGGTGCATAATAGCGTTCTAAAAAGGTACGCGACCAAAAATAGCTGCGAAAGAAAAACAACGGATCTTTAAGCATAAACTTAGGAATAAAATGATACCAGCCAATGCCTAGTTTTTCATAAAATCGCTGTACTTCTTTATCCATCCCCAACTCTTTTGCTGCAGCCATTAGAGCCATGCGCTGGCATTTACTCCCTGTATAATTATTCGCTATCTTCGTTTTAAAACCATGCTGAAATATTTGATCTTTTGCCCTTTTATAATTCTGAAACCTTGACCATAGGTCTGCCATCACCAGAAACATATGAATAAAAGAAAACAGTAAACACCACAGCCAAAACAAAATGATATACCAATTGCCATCTATCAAGGATTCATTAAACTTCACATAATAAAACAAGGTTTCTATGATAAACAAAAGCAAAGCGCCATACAAAAGTTTGCCTACATTCCAGTAAGACAAAAAAATGCTAGGCTGTTTTGGCAAATCATGAAAGTTCATTTAAAAATGGCTAGGCTTAGTTACAAATATAAATCATTGCTTTGCTTCATTACTTTTAAATAGGCGGCTTTAACTTAATTTTGATTGCCAAAAAACAAAAAATAATGAAAAACCAAAGCAAATTAATAATTGAAACACCCCGGTAATTTTCTAAAAAATCAAGAAACCTGTAAAGCTCACTGAATATGCAGCGCAAAAACTTTTTACTCTCGCAAAGCATCCCATAATCTCCAAAATCGGAATACGATATCCTTTCAGAGGTACTAAAAAAAACAGGGAATGTAAATACATTCCCTGCTACTTCGAAGATTGGTTGGTTAGGCTAATTTTCTTCGAAATTAATCTTTACCGGTTTCGACAATTACTTTTCCTCCAGATTTAAATAGCTGAAATGGAATAAAATATCCTTCTATGCTTTCAGAATTCACTTTAATTTCCTTTAGTTTTCGTCCTTTACCCTTATGTGTGAAATTTAGTATGCTTCCGTTAGGCATCGTCCAGGTTACTTCATCAAAAACAGGAACGCCGACTAAAAATTCGGCATCGGCTGGGGATAAAGGATAAACACCACTGGCTGCAAAAACATACCATGAGGACATTTCTCCGGCATCATCCATACCTGATAGCGCATTTTCACTTTCTTCAATTCCAAAATAATTTTGCATCAACTTATCTAAAACTGCCTGAGATTTTTCGGGCTTATCGATAAAATAATAGGCAAATGGTGTTTCATGATCAGGTTGATTTCCCTGACTATACAATCCCATAAAACCAGAAACATTTCTGGCGATATGTTTAGGATTCCAGGGGGTGGAGAAAAGCGAATCCAGTTTTTCCTCAAATTTTTCTTTCCCGTAAAGATGAACCAGTCCAGGCATATCATGAGGAACGTAAAACGATAATTGCCATGCATTAGCCTCACGATACATATATTCGTAGTAAGGATATTCTGCATCAAACGGGCTTACCCAAGTACCATCTTCCAGTTTTCCACGCATAAAATGAGTGTTCTTATCAAACACATTGCGGTAATTTTTAGATCGCTTCATCAGGTCTTCGTAATGAGCTGAATCACCAAGTGCTTTTGCCAGTAAAGCCAAAGAATAATCGTCGTGCGCATATTCCAAAGTCTTGGATACTCCAGCTTTCGCTTTACTCTCTACATGCGGATTTTCAATTTTTGGAGTAGCGATGTATCCTTTTTCAATATATTCTGAAATATAAGGACGTGTTCCGCCTTCTTTGTAAGCATTATTAAGCAATAAATCGTAGGCTTTTTGCACCTCAAAATCCGTAATCCCCATATTATAAGCTGCCGAAATAAATGAAGCAGCGTGATCTCCGTGAAAAAAGGTAGGTATAAATCCGTTATTTTCACCTCTATCAATTACCGAACGTATCACATCTTTTGCCACATCAGGTTGGAGCATGTTTAGCAATACCAGTTTATTACGATAAGTATCCCAAAAGGAGGGCAATGTATAATAACGAAAATCAGCTTTCTTAATCTTGCCTTCAACATCACTAAACTCACCATTAAGATCGCTTCGTAAAGCCGGCCAAAGAAATGCACGATATAAAGAAGAATAAAAAATTTGCTTCTGTTTTTTAGTTCCCCCTTTTACCTTTATAGCGCCAAGCAAAGCTTCCCAGGTTTCAATAGCCTGTTCGTGAACTTCATCAAAGCTTCGATTTCCTATTTCTTTTTCAAGATTGTTTTTAGCGTTTTCTATACTCACATAAGAAATACCAACTTTTAGGATTACCTCTTCAGCTTTGCCGTTTTCGAGTTCGATTTTTGCGTATCCCTCCGGCTTTCCCTGATTCTCAATATGTACATTTTTAATATCATGACTCAGCTTCGCAAAAAAATGAACCTTGTCTCCGCCTACGCGTTGATATCCTGAAATTTCGTTTCGGTTGCTGGTGCTAATATCCCAATCTGAAACACCGTTATTCGCTTTTCCAAGTTTAAAAACAATACTTCGATTCTTGTTGCTAAACGTATATTCATGAATTGCTCCTCTCAACGTTGAAGTTAACCTTACATTTACTCCGTAATCATCTAAATATACCTGATAAAAACCCGGTGAAGCCTCTTCATTATCGTGAGTAAATTTCGACTTAAACGGAACTTGTGCTTCTGCCGAAACAGGTAAAATAGGTAAATTGCAAAGATTCCAGTGCCCTTTATTAGTATGGGTAAATCCATAAATTTCATCATCCTCATACTCATAACCGGCACCACTACCAAACTCCGTAATCGGACTTAACTGCACCATGGCATTAGGTAAAGAAGAACCGGGATAAGTTAAGCCTGCCCAAACACGCCAACCCTCTGGTGGATTATAACCAATAATACTCGGATCGGTTAAGGGCGCTGTACCCAGAAAGGGATTTACATAACTGGTAAGATTAGCTTTCTCTTCAGTTTTGCCTGATCTGGATTTACAACCAAATTGCACGATTAAAATCGATACTATCAGGCTATAATTTATTATTCTTACTGATATGTTTTGGGAGGCTCTCATTCCATTTTATTTTAACGGTTATCCTAAAAGTTCTGGACTTTCCTTATACGTTTTCCAAATAAATTCACCAAAAAGCGTATTCGCCCAGGCAAACCATGATCTGGAAAAATTAGTTGGATCATCTTTATGAAAAGTTTCATGCATAAAACCTGTATCTCCATGTGTGCTTTTAAGCATTTTGACACATTCCTTAATTTCTGCATCGCTGGTACTTGTTAAACCTCTCATGGTGATCGACATTGGCCAAACCATATCCATACCAACGTGTGGTCCTCCTACACCCTCAGCCGCAGTTCCTTTAAAGAAAAATGGATTATCTGTAGACCAGATAAATGCTCTGGTATTTTGATAAATTTCATCGTCTACCGGCAACGCATCTAAATAAGGAAGGGATAATAAACTTGGTACATTAGCATCGTCCATTAATAAATGATTACCAAAACCATCAATCTCGAAGGCATAGATTTTCCCATATTTTGGATGCTGTACGATAGCATGTTTCTTTAAAGCATTATCTACTTCTTTTGCCAGGCTTAATAATTCTGATGCGGTGTTGCTATCATTGGCTAAGGTTTTCATCATCTCAGCGGCTTGTTTTAAACTCACCACAGCAAAAAAGTTGGAAGGAATTAAAAATGAAAATACCGTGGCATCATCTGAAGGTCTAAAAGCCGAGCAGATTAAGCCTACGGGATTTACCGGGTATCCATAACCATGTAAAGCTCTGGTATCTGTAGCTTTTGCCGTTTCCCTTTGAAAGTGATACGGACCGCGATCATTCTTTTTTTGCTGATCTTTAAAAACGCCCAAAATAGCTTTTATCGCTTTTTGCCAGTCTTCGTCGAAAGGTGCTGTATCTCCAGTTGTTTTCCAGTAATTATAGCCTAATCGAATTGGATAACACAAGGAATCTATTTCCCACTTGCGTTCGTGTACGCCAGGTTTCATATCAGTCAAATCTGTAGTCCACTCTCCTTTTTTATTAGGATCATCATAAAACGCGTTGGCGTAAGGATCTTTTAAAATGTATTGAGTTTGGCGATTGATCACTCCAGCGATTAAATGCTGAAGATCTTTATCCTCATCGGCAAATGCCATATAAGGCCATACCTGTGCAGAACTATCCCTTAACCACATGGCATCGATATCTCCGGTAATTACATAAGTATCCGGTCTTCCGTTTTTGCTTGTATAAGTTACGGTAGTATCTAACGTATTTGGAAAACAGTTATTAAACAACCAGGCCAGTTCTTCGTCATTAACCTTTTTTCCAAATTCTTTTATGGCTTTTTCTATTGCCTTACTTTCAAAATTTCGTTCTCCTTTTGGGGTTCTAACCACCGGATATTTTTCAAGACTGGATGCTAATGATACTTTTGGATTGATCATTGCCAACGACCCAAATAAAGCCGAATTTTGGATAAATTTTCTTCTTTGCATAGTTTATTAACTTATTTGAGGTGATTCACTATATTCTGCCCAAAGCGCATCTAAAGACTTACCGGTATATTGATTCCATAAATCTTCAGAATAAGTTTTATTGCGCATATTCTTATCTAGTTTCTGAACAATGTTTTTATCGTATTTTTTAGTTAACCAATACAGGAATCTTGCGGTAATTCTATAACTATTTTTATACGAATTTTCTGGTTTATAATCAGGGAGGCTCCATCCTGCACCCTTATTATCTACTCCGTATTTAAAGCGAACATAATCGGCGATGCCTTCAGTTAACCATCCCGGGCCACTGTTTGGCGGATAGGACTGAACGATATGCATTACCTCATGAGTAATCACATCCAAATCTCCCGGTTTTTTGGCTAACCAGTCTGAACTAATCGTTATACGCCCATTATGCGCATAAGCCACTCCATCATATTCCGTATCAATTTTCACTCTAATAGTATCCATAGATTCGGGATTAAAATCTTTAACTAATTTTGGATATACTTTAAAAAAAGTTTTTACCAGTCCCTTCTTCGTATCTTTATTTAAATTAGGATCGTGATTGGTGAAAATTAATACTTTTCCTTTTTTTTCAAAGGTTTCTTGTTGCTGGCAGAAGGCTAAAGAGCTCACTAATAAACCTGCAGCGATTACAATTTTTTTCATTTTAATTATTGGGGTTTAGATTATTTTTTTGCTGAAAGAGAAAAAGGTTTATCTCTTTCACCAGTTCCTCTTTCTTTATTAGGAGAGGTACTCATCTTTAAATCAAATGTTCCTCCGGTTAGTATATCATCATAAGTGATAAAATTTTTGGTATAATTTTGTCCATTTAAGCTTGCTGCTTCGATATATACATGATCCTTATCATTCTTTGGGGCGTTAATCACAAATTTGTTTCCGTTTTCCAGCGTTATGGTTGTTTTCTTAAAAACTGGACTTCCTAAAACATATTGATTTGTTCCCGGGCATACACTATAAAATCCTAGCGCGCTTAAAACATACCAGGAGGAGGTTTGGCCCTGATCTTCATCTCCGGGATATCCGTTTTCGGTATAATCATATAATTTATCCATTACATTTCTGGCGTGATATTGGGCTTTCCAGGGTTGTTTTGCATAATTATAAAGATAAATCATATGTTGGATTGGCTGATTACCATGAGCATATTGTCCCATATTTGCCATTTGCATCTCTGTCATTTCATGTATTTTACCGCCATAAGTTCCAACATGCACGGTATTTGGCGACGTAAAAACCTCATCTAATTTTGAAATAAAATTATCATTACCTCCCATTAAATTAATTAAGCCTTGAGGATCCTGAAATACAGACCATAGATAATGCCATGCATTGCCTTCTGTAAAAGGACCGCCCCACTCGAACGGATCAAAGTTTTCTACCCATTCGCCGTTTTTCTTTCGGCCACGCATAAAGCCTACTTCCGGGTCATATACATTTTTATAATTGTACATCTGGCGACCAAAAATTTCTTCATAATATTTGTTTCCTGATGCTTTGGCTAACTGATAACCACAAAAATCATCATAGGCGTATTCTAAAGTTTTTGCAGTAGCCTCACGCACGTCGGGGTAAGCTATGTATCCTAAAGTAAAATATTCTTTCCAGCCTTGTCTTCCGCTGGAAGGTCCTATTGGACTTTCGTTAGTAGCTTCATGGTAATAAGCCTCTAATGCTTCTTCGGGATTAAAAGTTTTTAAACCTTTTACATAGGCATCTGCCAACAGTGATATGGCATGATTACCAATCATTCCGCCAGATTCACTAGGGAAAGACCATGAAGGTAACCAACCTCTTTGATGATAAGCATCTACCAAAGCAGACACATAATTGCCATGCATCTCTGGATATAAAATTGCATTTAAAGGAAACTGTCCTCTAAAGGTATCCCAGAAACCGGTATCGGTGTACATATAGCCATTATGAACTTTTCCATCATACGGACTGTAATAAAACGGATCTCCATTTTCGTTAATTTCATAGAACTTTCTCGAAAAAAGACTAGCTCTAAAAAAACAGGAATAAAAAGTCCTCATTTGCGCTTCAGTTCCGCCTTCAACCAAAATTTTGCTCAGTTGTTTATTCCAGACCGCTTTTGCATTGGCCTTTGTTTGCTCCAAATTGCGATCTTTTCCCAGTTCTCGCTTTAAATTAAGTTGAGCCTGGTCTAAACTTACGTATGATGATGCGATTTTTGCCTGAACTTTTTGGCCATCCTTAAATTGAATATAGGCACCGATGCCTTCACCTTCTTTTGAGGTCTGGTTCTCCCAGGTTTTTCCATTTCTATTTTCCCATATTCCAGCCTCCTGAAAAGATTTATCAAACTGAATCACAAAATAGTTTTTAAAACCTTTTACGCGATCCATCCCTCTACCATTTCTTACAAAACCAGTAATCTGACGGTTCTTTCTATCAATTTTTATTCCGCTTGCACCGGTATATCCATCAATAACGATATATGCTTTTTCATTCTTAGGAAAGCTAAAGCGCATATGGGAGCCTCTTAGGCTAGGAGAAACCTCTGTAGTGATTCCATTATCAAAATCCACTTTATAATAATGTGGTTTGGCTATTTCATCATCATGATTAAACTTCGCTCCGCGTTCTAAATCCGAGAGTTTCAACTGTCCGCTAACTGGCATTAATGAGAATACCGCGTAATCATTGGTCCAGGAGCTGCATTGATGCGCCTGCTGAAAACCCCTTATGGTATCTTTAAAATATTGGTATTTCCAGCCATCGCCATTTCTGGCGGTTTGTGGAGACCAGGTGTTCATTCCAAAGGGTAATGCTATTGTAGGATAGGTGTTCCCTCTGGTTAATTCGAATTTCGAATTTGTTCCCTGTAAAGTATTTACATATTCTACAAGATCTTTTACAGGATCTGTGGTGGCATTTAATACTCCTGTAAAAAATAAGACGATTAGACTAAATTTTTTAATATTCATATTTTCGGATAAGAATAAAATGCAATCGTTATCGCTTTAAATAGCCTAAGACTGCCAATTTGTTAAAATTGTTATAATTTCAATGAAAATAATAAAGTTAAATCGTTTTAGCAAATTAATTTTAAAAAAGGCCCATTTTTTCGGAAAATGGGCCTTTTGGAAATTACCTGTAACCACAGGTTTAGTTAGGATCGGATTTTAATTTTTCCTAGTCTTCAGGGAATGCATATACGCCCCATTCACTCATTTGAAATAAACCAGCACCACCATTATTAATTACGTCTAATCTATAATAAGAATAAGAAGCATCATTATCAAAATAAAATTCTCTCGTTTGTCCTCTGGAACTAAAAGTCTCTCCAGATCTTTCGTCGAGAAGATCCCAGTTTTCTCCATCATTAGATCCTAAAATTTGCCAATTTAAAGGATCTCTACCAGGTGCATCATTACCCGAAGTAAATTTATATAAGTTGACTATTTTAGCTTCATTGAATTGTAATGTTACATAAAACGGCTGGAGATAGGATGATAAATATTTGGTACTCAAATCTCCATCTATAAGCTTAGGAGATCCTTCTGCCCCCTCTCTTCCATTACTATTCTCTCTGTTTACCGCGATAGTCGCTTGATCAGTTATATCAATAGGCGCTGCAGATATTACTTTCAATCTCGACTGTGCACTAATTTCATCAGAGTCCTGTGAAGTGATTTTTAAAACAGTCTCTCCCGATCCTGTTGCAGTTACTGATACAGATTTATCTTCATTCATTTGTAAATCCGCGACACTTGGATCTTCTACTTCCCAAAGATAATCCCGCTCTGGATAAATATTTGGAATGAACCGGGCTGATACCTCTATGGTTTCTCCTGAAACTAATAGTATAACATCATTATCTATAGCCACTCCACTTTCAGTAAGTGGTGCGAAATCTCTACGTCCCTCACAGGCTCCTAGTGAAATAATCACCACGGCCAGTAATAACGCTTTTATATTTAAAAATCTTTTAATTTCCATAATATTCTTCATATTAATATCCAGGATTTTGCTCTAAGTTAGGATTGGTTTGTACCTGTCTGTAAGGTATCGGGTAAATAGTTAGATGATCATCGCCATCTGGTGTTTTATCCCACCAAGCTCCTGTGGTAAATTTGCCAAATCTTATTAAATCTGTCCTACGTTTTCCTTCAAAGATAAATTCCCTTCCGCGCTCAGCTAACAATTCATCCATTGTCAAACTAGATGTTGTATACATTTCTGAAGGCCAATCTTCTTCACTGAAATATCTACTTTTACTTTCGTTAATAAGTGCTACAGCTTCAGAAGTTGCTGCACCACCGTTTTGCCTTATTAAAGCTTCTGCCTTATTGAAGTACATTTCAGTTAAACGATAGATCACATAGTCATTTTCAAGATAATTTTCATCATCTTTCGTTCCTGAACGATATTTATGGAAACGGGCACCACTGTTTTCTTCTCCATCGGTCATACTTCCTTCTCCCGTTTGACCTTCGGTATTTCTACGAATATTATTTACGTATACCAAAGGCTTATCGCGATATTCTTCTGTTCCTAAGATAGGCTCTGTTGTTCCATATTTATATTGAGGGCCAAATAAAAACCATTCCTGTTTACGAATATCATTTTCCTGATACGCATCAAAGGCGCTAGGAATCACTACAAACGCATTATTTCCAGAATAAGTTACATCAAGTGCATCCCTCATGTTACTAAAACCCATGTAGAATGAAGCCCAACTGTAACCAAAATCATTTTGTCGACTAAATGGAAATTGAAAAATATTTTCGGGAGAATTTTCATTAGTGTTATTGTATGGACCTAGTGGATCCTGATCTAACATCATAGAACCTGCTAAAGCACCTCCATCTCCATTAATTACTTTATCTGAATATGTAATACAATCAGCCCATCTAGCCTCTCCAGACCAAACTTCAGCATTTAAGTATAATTCAGATAACATTGCATAGCCTACAGCTCGGGAAATACGACCTAATAATTGTGGAGATAAAGGCTGAAGTTTTTCAACATTTTCCAAAAGTTCCTGTTCTACAAAAGCAAAAACAGCTTCCCTACTTTGAGTTTCCGGATTCTCTGGCATTCCTACTTGAGTGACAATGGGCACATTACCCCAAAGATCCATGATCTTCATATAATGATAAGCTCTTAGCACTTTAGATTCAGCAACAAAGGATTCGAGTTCTTCCTGAGTAATGCCTGCCGCCTCAGGATCTACCTGCTGTATATCCTCAATCGCAGCATTAACATATCCAACTCCTGTCCACATCAAAGACCATGTATTCAAAAGCCTACTTTCTTCTGTAGTCCAGGTATGGTAATGTTGTCTAATATGATCTCCATTATCATAAGCATGTCTACCTTTTTGAGGCCAGGCAACCTGATCTGCGGACAGTTCATTATGGTAATAATAACCATTTTGTCCAGTAAATGCCAGCCACGCCTGCATATGTGTAAAGGGACGCAGGGTTGCTTGAATAATTTCTAATTTATTATTATAAAAATTAGATTTAGAAAGTTCAGTATATGTTGTCTCATCAAGATCAGTACAACTGACAATACCAATAAGAGCAAAAAAACATATAAAGAATTTATTATATATTATTTTTTTCATAGTTCTATTTTTTAGAAGTTAACATTTAATCCTACAGAAACTGTAGTTGTTCTGGGATAAAAATCTCTATAATCAATACCAGGAAAAAGTCCTGTATCCTGAACTTCAGGATCTCTATTACCATCGTTATATCCCGTAATAGTTGCTAAATTTCTAGCACTTGCATATAATCTTAACCTTTTAAAGTTCCCTTCTTGCGGTAGGTCAAAATTATAACCCAAGGTTAAGTTATCCAGTTTTATAAAATCTCCGTTTTCCAGATAATAATCAGAGTACTGAGGAGCTTCTTTAATTTGACTATATTGTCCCAAAGCAGAGGTTAATACGTTTGCCGGCAATAATTCCTGATTTCCGTAGAAAAGATCGACTGTATTTAGAATATCAAAATCAAATTTACCTCTAAAGAATACCGTTAAATCAAAGTTTTTATATCTGAAGGTATTTGTTAAGGAGGCGTAATATTTTGGCATTCCATTTCCGATTATAGTTTTATCTTCTTCAGTCATTTGATCCGAAGTTCCTACAGAACCATCTGCTTTATGGAATAACCACTGTCCATCTCTTGTAAAGCCAGCAAAACGTTTCCCGTAAAAATTACCTATAGTACCACCCTCGGTATTTCTTATTGCATTCCCTAAATTACCCGGATTTCCTATATTTCCGCCGTCAATTTGTGCTACGATAAATTGTTCGTTAGAAAGTTTCACCAAAGTATTTTTCTGATAGTTTCCGGCAGCGTCTACATTCCATTTAAAATCTCCTTTATTAATAACGGCTGCACTTAAAGCAAGTTCTACACCACTATTTCTGATTGTCCCTACGTTGGTATAGATATTGCTACGAACGTAAGGTGGCTGTGGTACTGTATAATTATATAGTAAATCTTCAGTTGTTCGCCTATAGACATCTAAAGCACCGGTAATTCTATTAGATAAGAACCCAAAGTCCAGACCAAAGTTTAATTCTTTTTTACGTTCCCATCTAAGATCGGGATTTGGGTTTTTAGCAGCACCCAAAGTTTGATAATAAGTTGGATCTGTTGCATTATCTAAGAAGATTGGGTATTTCCCCCCAGTGCCCAAAGTAACAAGGGATTGATAATTAGGAATTCCCTGGTTACCCGTTATACCGTAACCCACTCTAAGTTTTAAATTGGAAAACGTATTTTGCTCATCCATAAATGTTTCATCAGAAATAACCCAAGCGCCAGATATTGCTGGGAAATTACCCCATTTATTATTCGCACCAAACTTAGAGCTTCCTTCCCGTCTTATCGATGCAGTTAAAAAATAACGATCTAAATAAGAATAATTAATTCTAGAAAAGAAAGCTATTAAGGTATTATCTTCTTTAAAACTGCTAAGTCCCGGTCTGGGTAAGTTGGTATCGATAATAGCATTTCCCCAACCCATATTCCAATCTAAAAATGAATCTGTATTGAATCCGCTATTGCTCATAGAATATTCTTCTGTAGTGCTATATTGATAACTATAGCCTCCTAACAAATCGAAGGTATGCTTCCCTATTTCCTGTTCAAAAGTAATTGTAGGTTCAAAGGTTTTAGTATAATCTACATGATTCCCTTTACGCGCATATCCAGTTCCTCGATAATCTCCATTTATATTTGCCCAGTCCTCAGTAGACTCATAATAGCGATCATTCCACTCATTTCTTTGGTAAGACCCAAAAGCTGCAATCTTTAATCCTTCTACAATTTCATAAGTCACTTTCGCATCTCCAGAAAATGTATACTGTTTTCTTAAATTAAAACGATTGGCATATTCTGAAAATGGATTGTATAAATTAGTAGGCTGGTAATAACCAAACTGTCCCTGATTATTCAAATCGCCTCCTGGCTCAGCATAGATTGGGGTCGTAGGATTCCAATCAGTTATGATTCCAAATTGTCCCCCCCCCTGTAAATTCGCATTATTAAAATTTGTAGCTACACTAGATTGAAAATTAAATTTATCATCGAAAGCAGACTGATTAAAGTTAATCCTAAAACCATATTCTTCCCGATCGTTTTCTAAAGCAATACCATCTAATTTTTGATAATACAAGGAAGCACGATAATTACTGTTCTCTCCACCACCTGAGGCTACAAAGTTGTGATACTGGCTTAAATTAGTATCATCAACCAATTCGTCATAAATATCTGTAGTGTAGCCATAATCATTACTTTCACCGATAATTCCCTGATCAATTATGTCTCTATACTGATCTGCTGATATAAAATTAGGCTTATTTTGAACATAATCTCGGGATACATATGATGCATATTCAAACTGAGATATTCCTTTTTTACCTTTTTTAGTAGTTATTAAAATAACACCATTGTTACCTCGGGTACCATAAATTGCCGATGCAGCACCATCTTTTAATACATCAAAAGATTCAATATCATTTTGCTGAATAAGATCTAAATTTCCTCCTGGAATACCATCAATTACAATTAAAGGTTCTGTATTTCCTGTAATTGAAGTTAATCCACGTAGCTGAATGGAAGCACTACTATTAGGGTTATTACCACCAGCTCTGGTTACCGATAAACCTGCAATTTTTCCCTGAATAAGATCCATCGGGGAAGTTACAACTCCCTGATTAAAATCTTCTTCAGACACCTTTGCTACTGCAGTAGTTACAGATTTTCTGGATTGCGTACCATAACCCACAACCACAACTTCATCTAAAGCCTGTTGATCGTTTTCTAAAGTTACATTAATGGTATTATTACCATTAACAGTTCTTTTTACAGTAGTCATCCCCACAAAAGTGAAAACTAATACTGAATCATCTCCTGGTACATCAATAGAATAATTCCCATCAAAATCTGTTTGTGTACCAACACCTGTACCTTCTACCCTAACGGTAACTCCGGGCAAAGGCAGTCCCTCGCTGTCCTTTACATTTCCCTCTACAGTTGTCTGAGCCACAGCTTTTGTACTAAAAGCCGAAAAAAGGACAACCAAAAGAAGTAGCTGTAAAGATCTTAAAACAAAGGATAATTTACTAAATCGTTTTTGATTAAACGATTTAGCATCAAGTAGTTTTTGTTTTTTCATTAATGCTAATTTTTAGTTAGAATTCACACTTTATTATAAGGCGAATATAATTAAAACGATTTAGCTAAAAAACAAAAATCTTATTTTATTCTGAAATAATTATTAAATAGACATTATTTCAGAATGAAAACTCAGGATTTACATGGTCTTACAACTTTTTATTTGGAAAAGATGAATTCCTTTTAATTAATGAGGCAGGAAGTATTTTTTGATTTCTATAAGGTTTTTCCGGAGTGCTTTTTAACATTTTAAGTATTGTGTTCATCAATTCTTTTCCTATTTTTTCCAGAGGCTGTGAAACGGCAGTAATTGGTGGAAAATAAATTTTGAAAAGATCGTTATCATCAAAGGTAATAATACCCAGTTCATTAATCTTTTCTGGGAAGGATTCTCTTATTACTTCTAAACCCATCTGAGTGAGATAGTTGGTAGCAAAGAAAATTGCATCCAGATCATTATTTGCTAAATAATTTGCTATAAGCTCTTTTACTATGCCTGTTTTCTTTTCGTAAAAAGGAACTTCCAAAACAAATTCATCCAAATCATTTTCTTTCATTGCATCGCGATAACCTCGCTGTCTTGCTTCCATCTGGGTTTGATTTGAAGCGATAGTAATAAAACCAATTCTTTTATAAGAATTATCAATAAGATGCTGACTAGCATCATGCACAGCTTCCGAATTATCTATGATCACGTAGTTCGTGTCGATTTCAGGAAAATATCGGTCAAATAATACTACAGGGATATCATCTAAAACTAAATCAGATATATCTTCCTGAATACCTGGAGAAGGCACTATAATATAACCGTCTACCTGTCGTTCCCTAAACAGATTAATCAACTCTCTGGAACGATCGTCTTTATTTTCGTTGCTACAAAACAATACTTTATAGCCTTTATCATAAGCAATATCTTCTATTATTCTTGCCAGCTTAGAAAAAAAATAATTGGAAATATCCTCTACCATTACCACGATAATCTTACTTCTTCCCGTTCTGAGACTCTGGGCAAGTTGATTAGGTTTATAATTAATAGATTTAGCGTATTCCAAAACTTTCTTTGTTACTTCTTCGGAAATTCTTTTTTCCTTCGCTTTTCCATTTAATACGAAGGATACCGTAGTTACCGAGACATTTAGGGCTGCCGCAATATCCTTTATAGAATGTCTTTTGTTTTTCATGTTAATTTGGTTATTTAGTTAGTGTAGCAGGATGATTTAGGTTCTTGGCAAAGAACTGTTTCTGTATTGGATATCACAGTCTAACTCGATCTTCTTAATGATATCTTCATCATCCTTTTTCTTCAACTTATTTAACATCAATTCCATTAGTTGTTCCCCTATCTTTTGTAATGGTTGCGAAATTGCAGAAATGGAAGGATTAAAAAGTTTGAATAAAATAACATCATCAAAAGAGAAAAAACCTTTGGTTTGCAGATAATCCGGATACTCATCCTGTAAGAATTCTAAAGCATTAACCGCCAGATAATTTGTAGCAAAGAATATGGCATCAAAATCATCTGTATTTTTTATTTTCTCCCGAAACAAGTCTTTACGTTTTTCCAGATCTTTCTGTGCAAAGGAAATTTCAAGAATATTTGGCGTTAAACCGTATTCTTCAACAGCGTTGGTATAACCTAAACGCCTATCCAGCATCTGGGTTTGCTTCATATCTGTGGTTACAAATAGAATTTTTTTAAATCCATTCTGAATTAAATTATTTACAGCCGTATACGTTGCCTGTTTGTTGGCCGCCACTACGTGACTTGCGTTTAGTCCCGGAAAATAACGGTCGAATAAAACCACGGGAATTCCATCGTTAATCAGCGCTCTTACATCATTTTCTATACCGGGAGAGGGCACTATAATATAGCCATCTACCTGCCTGTTCCTAAAAAGATTAATCAATTCCCTGGATTTCTTATCCTCATTATCATTACTACAAAATAATACCCTATATCCTTTTTTATAGGCTATATCTTCAATAACCCTGGCTACCTGGGAATAAATATCTTCAACCATTACGACTAAGATCTTACTTCTCCCCGTTCTTAAGCTTTGCGCTAATTGATTTGGACGATAATTTATTTTAGTAGTAAAGGCTAAAACCTTGTTAGTTAATTCTTCTGAGATTCTTTTCTCTTTTGCTTTTCCATTTAAGATGAAGGAAATAGTTGTTGAAGAAACACCAAATTCTTTGGCTATATCTTTTAAAGAATAACGCTTTTTTTTCATTTAATACTTTAAATATTATTCACCCCGCCAGTGATCTTAAGAATACCTGCATATCATTTAAAAATACATATTCTTAAGGCATTACACAAAATTCTACTTTAGACCAGATAGCCCATAAACATTCTCTCCTTTATTGAAAATATACACTATATGACTGCTATATGATTATAGATCTAAAATTTAGTCCGTTTAAAACATAAAACAGCTAGCAGATTAATTTAAAGATATCAACCCCTGTTTTATACCTCGTTGCAGACGTGCTGCAATATAGTCATTTTTAATTCACTTGATTTTATCAATTGAGTCTCTAAAATTGATAAAGGCAATCTTAGATAAGATCTATTTTTAGTATGCTCATTATTGGTTTATCGCAAATGCAAAGTGGCATAATATAATGAAGACTTTTATCATTCTTACAATTGAAATAAAAAAGCCGACAAAACGAAGTTATCGGCTTTAGCTTAAATACTATACTGATGTTATATTACCAAAAATACCAGTAAAAAGCACCTGTTAAAGCTAAAATAACAGCTGAATGTACAACATCCCATTTATTCCAGCTTTTACGATCCTCTTCATTATCTTCTTTAGTGGTAGTTCCAAAAACCAAACCTTTAATTTTCTGTGGTTCCGGTGCTTTTGTAGCTAAACTTACACCGATGACTACCAGAATACAGAATAATAACATCCAACCACAGAAATATAACCAGTTAAGATCATAAAATAGATATTTAAATAGCGAATCTGGTGCGTCAGTCAAATTACTGTAATATACTTTAGCTCCTAAACGTGTTAAACCTATCACCAATCCAGAAATTAATCCCCACATACCGCCTTTGGCACTGGTCCGCTTCCAGGTAATTCCTAATAAAAAGGCCGAAGCAATTCCTGGTGCTAATACCGACTGTACATCTTGCAGATAGGTATATAATACGTCGCCCACACTTCTCATAATTGGAATCCATAATATTCCTAATACCACAATTACAAGGGTTGCAAACTGACCGATTTTCACCAATTTCTTTTCTGGTGTCTCTGGTTTTAAACGTTTATAAAAATCGATAGTAAATAACATCGCAGACGAGTTAAATAAAGAAGCTAAAGAACTCATCAAGGCTGCTAAAATACCACAAACTACTAAACCTTTTACTCCTGCTGGTAATAGCTTAGCTACCAAAGTAGGAAATGCAGCATCGGCATTGGCTACACCATTATCCAAAAATGGTAAGAATCCTTCTCCTCCAGATTGTATGCTCTGATAATGAATTGAAAAAGCGATCATTCCGGGAATTAAGAATAAAAATACCGGCAACAACTTTAAGTAAGCACCAAATATAGTTCCGCGACGAGATTCTTTTAAATTCTTCCCAGAAAGGACACGCTGAACGATGTATTGATCTGTACACCAATACCAAAAACCAATGATTGAAGATCCAATTAAAGCACCTAACCATGGAAAATCTGGATCTTTATTACTTCTTATAAGATTCGCCATAGAATCCCCATAATCATTCACTTCTATAGAGCTGGTGATGGCCATCATTTGATCCCATCCCCCTACTTCCTTAAGCCCCAAAACCACAATGATAGCCGAACCTAAAAGTAATATTGGCGTTTGTAAAATAGAGGTATATAAAACTGATTTCATACCACCAAAAATGGTATATAAGGCCGTAATTAAAACCAATCCTATTGCAGCAATCCAAAAGAAATCAATTCCCCATAGTTTCTCGATTCCAAATACCTCCTGAAAAACGAGTCCACCGGCATATACCGTAACAGCTACCTTGGTAAGAACATAACTAATTAAGGAAATTACAGAAAGTATTGTCCGCGACTCTTTATTATATCTTCTTTCCAAAAATTCCGGCATGGTATATACCATACTTCTGCTATAAAAAGGAACAAAAACCCAACCCAAAATTAAGATCATCCAGCCTTGAATTTCCCAGTGCGCCATGGCCATACCGCTAGAAGCACCGGCACCAGCAAGGCCTATTAAATGTTCAGACCCAATGTTTGAAGCAAATATAGATGTTCCAATGGCAATCCACCCCGCATCTTTACCTCCTAAAAAATAATCTGCCGAATCGTTAGACTTTTGTCTTACTACATAAAGAATGACTCCAATAAGCAAAAGACAAAATACCCCTATAACAATCCAGTCTAAAATGTCGAATGTTTGCATAGTATTATTTTATAGAGAATTTAAAGGTTGTTTTGGAGCTGTATTGCTCTCCCGGGTTTAAAACCACCGCTGGAAATTTTTCCTGATTAGGAGAATCCGGATAGTGTTGTGTTTCTAAACAGAAACCAGATCTTTTAGCATAGGTTCCATACCCACCCTGCTGTGGTAAAGTACCATCTAGAAAGTTTCCTGTATAAAATTGAATTCCGGGTTCTGTAGTTGAAACTTCCATAAATCGGCCACTTTCAGGATCATAAGCCGAAGCTGCAAAATGCATATCTTCGGATTGATCATCTAGCACCCAACAATGATCATAACCTAATCCAAGCTTTAATTGCTCATTTTCAGCTTCAATTTCTTTACCTACTATTTTAGCTTCAGTAAAATCAAAAGGAGTTCCTTCAACGTCTCGTATTTCCCCCGTAGGAATTAAAGTTTCATCTACCGGTAAAAACTGATCGGCATTAATAACCACTTCATGATCTAAAATGGTATTATCAAAATCTCCGGTTAAATTAAAATAGGAATGCTGTGTAAGGTTAACGACTGTCTTTTTATCGGTTTCAGCCTCGTAATCAACGTCCAGAGAATTATCTTCATTTAAAGTATAGGTTACTTGTACATCAAGGTTTCCAGGGTATCCCATTTCTCCATCTTTACTCTTATAAGTTAAAACCAAAGAAGTACTATCAGCAGGCACTTCAGCAGTCCAAACCACTTTATCAAAACCTTTATCACCGCCATGTAAAGAGTTTTGACCATCGTTTTGCGGAAGTTGATATTCTTCTTCCCCATCCAAACTGAATTTACCGCCGGCGATCCTATTTCCGTACCGACCTATTAGAGCTCCAAAATAAGGATTATCTGAAGTGTACTGACTTATGGAGTCGAAACCTAAAATGACATCTTCAAATTCGCCATTTTTATCTGGCACTTTAAGTGAAGTGATACGACCACCGTAGGTGATAATTTTTACTTCCATTCCTGTTTTGTTAGTTAAGGTATACTGTTCTACCTTTTCACCTTCAGGAGTCGTTCCGTAATCTTCTTTAGTCAAGAAATCGATTTCGGATTCCCCGGTAGTTACATTTTCTTTAGTTTTTTCAGACTTTCCGTCTCCCTTACAATTAGTAAGGGAAAACAGAAAACTGAAAAGACATAAAAAATAAACTGTATGCTTTATTTTTTTCATAATTTAAATACTATTACATTTTATGTTGAAAGAGATGATAGTAAGCTTCGTTGGCATTAATGGTATCTTTAAAGTCCCTTAATTTGGTATCTTCATCGATAACTAAAAGCTCTACCCCTGCAATATCGGCAAAATCTTCCATATATTCTGTGGTTAACGCTTGCGTATAAACCGTGTGATGTGCTCCACCTGCTAAAATCCAAGCGGTAGCAGCAACTTCAAGATCTGGTTTACAATCCCAAAGCACTCTTGCCACCGGTAATTTAGGCAACTCCTGCTCTGGTGCAACAGCTTCTACCTCATTTACGATAAGTCTAAATCGGTTACCCATATCAACCCAGGTAGCATTAATTGCTGCTCCGGCAGGGGAATTAAACACTAATCGTACAGGGTCTTCCTTCCCTCCTATACCTAATGGATGAACTTCACAAGACGGTTTGGCATCGGCTATACTTGGACATATTTCTAGCATATGTGATCCCATTACCAACGATTTCTCTGGTGTAAAGTGATACGTATAATCTTCCATAAAAGAAGTTCCACCTTCCAATCCATATGCCATTACCTTCATTACTCTGGTTAAAGCTGCCGTTTTCCAGTCACCTTCACCTCCAAAGCCATAACCATCGGCCATTAATCGCTGTACGGCTAGGCCGGGTAATTGCTTTAATTCTCCCAGATTTTCAAAAGTATCTGTAAAGGCTTTAAACCCGCCTTCTTCTAAGAATTTACGCAGGCCTAATTCAATTTTAGCAGCATCAATTAAAGATTGCCTTTTTTCTCCACCTTCTTTTAAACTATCGGTTAGATTATAATCCGTCGCGTAAGTATCCAGTAATTTGTTTAGCTCATCGTCAGTAACCTCATTAATCTTCGTCACGATATCTGAAGAATCAAAAGCATTTACTGCTACTCCAAATTTCATTTGAGCTTCTACTTTATCCCCTTCAGTTACGGCCACATTACGCATATTGTCACCAATACGAGCAACTTTAAGGTTTTGCATTTCGTTCCAGCCTAAAGCTACGCGAGACCAGATACCAAGTTTTTTCTGAACGCGCTCCGTTTTCCAGTGGCCTACGATGACCTTACGTTTTTTACGCATTCTGGACATTATGAAACCAAATTCACGATCTCCGTGAGCCGATTGATTTAGATTCATAAAATCCATATCGATATCGCTCCATGGCACCTCAGCATTAAACTGTGTGTGTAAATGACAAAGAGGTTTACTTAAAAGTGTTAAACCTTTAATCCACATTTTCGCCGGTGAAAAGGTATGCATCCAGGCCACTAAACCAATACACTTTTCTGAATTGTTGGCGTCGCGCATTACAGCAACGATTTCATCTTCAGTTTTTACGGTGTCTTTATAAACAACTTTAACCGGAATTTCTGTAGAAGCATCTAATCCTTCTACAATTTCTTTTGAATTTTTAGCAACCTGTTCTAAAGTTTCAGGTCCGTATAGATGCTGGCTTCCTGTTATAAACCAAATTTCTTTACTCTCTATGGCAATCATTGAATGTTTTGTTTAGGTTATTAATTCTGACCGTAATAGGCATTTTTACCATGCTTACGTTCATAATGTTTTTTAATTAAAGAATCTTTTAATCTTGGTGCATTCGGATTTATTTGTAAAGTCAGGTAAGCCATTCTGGCTACTTCTTCTAAAACTTTACTGTTATAAACCGCTTTAGCTGCTGTTGGTCCCCAGGTAAAAGGCCCATGATTACCTAACAACACCATTTGCACCTCTTCGTAAGATAATCCCTTATCTTTAAAGCAGTCCAAAATCTGGATACCTGTATTGTGCTCGTAATTTCCGGCAATAAGCTCATCTTTCATTGGCGGTGCACAAGGAATGTCTGCCGTTAAATGATCGGCATGGGTGGTACCAAAAATCGGAATATCCAACTGGGACTGGGCCCACGCTACAGAGTATGTGGCGTGGGTGTGAGCAATTCCCCCAATATTTTCCCAGTTTTTATATAAGTAAGCATGTGTTTTTGTATCTGAAGATGGTCGCATTTCTCCTTCAATCACATTGTTTTCGAAGTCCAGAATCACAATATCTTCAGGTTTTAAATCGGCATAAGGAACTCCGCTTGGTTTTATGGCAAAAACCTTATTTATACGGTCTACTGCACTAACATTCCCGAAGGTATAAATAACAAGATCTAAAGCATCCAGCTGCATATTCGCTTCGTAACACTCTTGTTTTAAAGATTTATATTTAGAGCTCATTTATTTATGATTTTTTAGTTATGCTTTCTTCAACAAACTGGCTTAACTCTTTATAAGCTGCCATTTGTTTCTCAAATTCGCCTACCATCTCTGGTTGTGGATTATATTCAGCCTCAAAATCACTACCTAAAGTTTTGCTGGCCGTAATTACATCATCGTAAAGACCTGCTGCCACAGCGGCATATACCGCTGAACCTAAAGCGGGTGCCTCATCTGATGCCGCAATTTTTATCGGCATATTTAAGGTGTTGGCCAGGGTTTGCATGATATAAGCAGATTTTCTTGCCACTCCTCCTATACCTATTATCGTTTTAATCTCTACTCCTTCTTCCTTAAAACGGTCTACAATTTCTTTAGCACCAAAACATATAGCATTCACCAAGGCTTTAAAAATATGCGGAGCTTTACTTCCTAAAGAAAGATTACTTATCGCACTTTTTAATTCCTGGTTAGCATCTGGCGTACGTCGCCCGTTGATCCAATCCAAAGCCACAGGTATACTTTCATTAAACTCTAATGCTTCAGCTTCAGCAGATAATTCAGCAATAAACTTTTTATCTACTTCTGCTTTTAGCGCTTCAATTTGATCTACTGAAAGAACTTCTGAATTATACACCAAATGATTTAATGGCCAGGAAAGTACATTTTTAAACCAGGCCAATACATCTCCAAAAGCCGATTGTCCTGCTTCTAAACCAATCATACCCGGAATAACCGATCCATCTACCTGGCCGCAAATTCCTCGAACCGTCTTATCGCCTACTACCTTGTAAGGTGAAACAATGATATCACAGGTTGAGGTTCCCATTACACGAACCAAAGCATGCTCTTCAACTTTAGCACCAACGGCTCCTGAATGCGCATCGAAAGTTCCTACGGCAATAACTGTATCTTCAGAAAGACCTAATTTTTTAGCCCATTCTTTACTGATGTTACCGGCAACTTCATCTGAAGTGTAGGTTTCTGTATATAATTTGGATCGCAAATCAGCACAATAAGGATGTAATTTCCCTAGAAATTCTTCTGAGGGTAAACCGCCCCAGCTTTCGTGCCACATAGCTTTATGACCTGCACCGCACCGACTTCTTTTAAAAGAAGCTAAATCGGTATTTTCAATAAGAAGATAGGTCATCATATCGCAATGTTCCATCCAGGAGTAAGCGGCATTTTTCACCGCTTCATCCTCACGCACGATATGAGTTATTTTTGCCCAAAACCACTCGGAAGAGTATATTCCTCCTTCGTATTTTGTGTAATTTTCACCGCCCCATGTTTCAGCTAATTCGTTAATTTCGTTAGCTTCTTTTATTGCGGTATGATCTTTCCATAATACCATCATGGCATTTGGGTTATCGGTAAATCCATCTACCAGTGCTAAAGGGGTTCCATCTTTGGTAACCGGTACGGGTGAAGAACCGGTAGTATCTATACAAATACCTTTTACAGCCTCTCCCTTAACCCCGCTTTTTGCGATGACTCCTTTTATCGTTTTCTCTAAACCTTCAATATGATCAAGAGGATGTTGTCGAAATCGATTTAGGGTAGCATCACAGTAAAGCTGTTTTTTCCAGCGAGGATACCAAAATGTATCTGAAGCAAGCTCCTTTCCATTATTGGTATCTACCAACACAGCTCTTACTGAATCGGTCCCATAATCAAGTCCTATTACATATGTTTCCATGTATTTTCACTTTTGGTATGAAACAAATATATAAATTAGTTTTTATTAAGTGTAACGAAAACACTTATGATTTTAAGATTTCTTTAATTTTATAATGTTTACTGAATTTGGGGCCAATTCAACAGTTGTATGGTTTTTAATTTTTACTTCATTTTCTACTGGAACAATTGTTTTCGGATTTTCAAAAGAATTATAAGCTTTGATATCATCACCAGAAAGGCTAATCCAATCTGCCTTACTTTTAAATTTACTTCCAGAGATATTAAGCTGTACTTGTTTGTTTTCCGCACTGGTATTCACCAATTTTAAAATAATTTCTCCTTTACCTGAATCTATAGCAGCGGTAGCATATATTTCTTCCTGACCGATAAGTTTATTTCCATTACTACTTACCTTCAATACATCAGTTCCTCTGTTATTGGTAAATAACTTTTGCACGTAATAATTTACCGTACCATGTGACGACAAGTTATCAAACCAAATTAAATCGGGAGCCCATTGCCAGGCATCTTTATGAGCCATAAGTGGCGCATAAGAAGTGAGATAAACTACATCTGCATTACGTTCTAATCCCGTCATAAACGCGGCTTCAGCAACTGCGGCTTCCAGATTATTTTCTTTAGGACCATCTTCAGCTTTTGGATGTGCCGCATATTCACCTGCAAAAACTTTGGGCCCATTACGATCGTAATCGTCATAGCGATCGGCATTTTCTTTAAACCACTGTGGTGATTTATAATAATGCTCATCTACCAGTTCGGCATCTAATTTTTTAAGTTCTTCCCATCCATAGTCAAAATATTCTCCATCTGGAGAAGGACCACTTCCTGAAACGATGATCATATCTGGATATTTTTCTTTAATCGCCTTAGCGAAGACTTTATACCTATCGATATATTCCTGCCCCCATTGCTCGTTTCCTACACCTATAAATTTTAAATTAAAAGGTTCTGGATGTCCCATATCTGTACGTACTTTTCCCCATTTAGAAGAAGTGTCACCATTCGCAAATTCTATTAAATCTAAAGCATCCTGCACATAAGGATCTAAGCTTTCCATAGGAGCTAACTCTCCTGTATTATACTGGCAGGCAATACCACAACTTAGAATAGGTAATGGTTCGGCTCCTAAATCTTCTGAAAGTTGAAAATATTCAAAAAAACCAAGTCCGAAACTCTGAAAATAATCTGGGGTAAGTTTATGCGAAAATTCGGTATTCCAACGGTTTACCAGCATTTCACGATCTTCTACTGCTCCTACCGTTTTTTTCCATTGGTAGCGCTTTTCCAATGTTCTTCCCTCTACGATACATCCTCCGGGAAATCGTAAGAATCCTGGTTGTAAATCGGCTAATAATTGTACTAAATCTTTACGTAAACCGTTTTTTCGGCCTTTCCAGGTATCTTTAGGAAACATAGAAATCATATCCATATCTATACTTCCTTTACCAGAAAAAGTTATTCTTAATGTCGCTTTTTCTGCTGATTTTGAAGGGTAGATTATAGTTTCAGAGGTGGTCCAGTCATTTCCTTTGGGAGCAATAGAAGCTTCTCCAAAAACAGCTCCGTTTTCATCTAAAAGCTCAAATTTTATCGCTGAAATTCCGTTGACATTTCCTGTCATTACTGAAATTCGATAATTTTCGCCTTTTTTTATTCCCATTCCTCGAAAGCCTTCATTGATGATTTCGTAACCGGAAGCATCATTAATCTCAAACCTGGCATAATTTTCATTCCCAGAACTATCGGTATAATTTATAATTTTTGCTATGCCAGAATTTTTATTTAGAGAATGACGGTTACTATTAGGTTCCTGCCATCCCATTTTAGGAGAGTCAAACTCAAAAGAACGGTTTTTTACAAGCTCGGCATATAATCCGCCATCGGCAGCAAAATTAATATCCTCAAAAAATATCCCGTACATAGTGGGTTGAATTTCGGCTATACTCTTAGAAGCATCTACATTAATAGGCGTTTGTGCAAAGGCACTAGCTCCAAGAGCCAAAGCTGCTGCTATACCTAAATTTTTCATTCTATACATATTTTTCATTTTGTTTGAGTCTTATTCTAATATTAATTCTATTGGCCAATTATCTTTCCAATGCAACTCTTTGATCTTAAGTTTAGGTTTGGCGCCATCTTCGGCATCATAGGCATGGAAAAACATATAGTCTTTTCCATCAAAAGTATAAACACTATTATGACCGGCACCGTACCATTTTTCATTCCCTTCAAGAACCAGTGTTCCACCTCCATTAACTAAAGATTTTCCTGTTTTATCTAGAAAAGGTCCTTTTACCGATTTAGAGCGACCAACCACAACTTTATAGGTGCTGTTTTCTCCGCGACAACATAAATCCCAAGAAATGAACAGGTAGTACCAATCCTGTTTTCGAAAAATAAAGGGAGCTTCTAAAGCTGCATCTCCGGGATTTTTATCCGGGATTTTGAATGAGCGCTCTCTTCTGGCAATTGTTTCCCATTCCTGCGGTACTGCAATAGATTTTAAATCGGAACTTAATTTCACCAATTTCAATCCCTCCCAAAACGAACCAAAACTTAACCAGGGTGTTCCTTCTTCATCAAAAATAAGATTAGGATCGATAGCATTCCATAAATCACGGTTAGGGATAGATTCAATAACAATCCCCTGATCTTCCCATTTATAATCAGGACTATCCACATCTAAAGTTTTATTTATTGCAAGACCAATCGCCGAGGTATTTTTAGCAAAAGCGGAAACCGAATAGTACAAATAAAATGAACCTTCAAATTCAGTAATATCAGGTGCCCATATATGATTTCCGAAATTAGGTACAACGCTATCTGCCCATTCCGGTTTTTTAGAAAAAACGGGCGCCTCACGCTTCCATTCTTCTAAATCTTCTGAGGAAAACATCGCTATTCCTCTACCTGTACAGAATAAATAATATTTCCCATTGGACTTAATAGCAACCGGATCATGAACAATAACTTCATCGGTAGGTATTGATTCTTGCTGTGCTAAACAGATAATAGAAGCATTCAGAAAAATAAGTACTATTAAATATCTAAAAGCTTTCATTATTCCTGAATTCCTTCTGAAGTCATAATCACGCGCTTTAATGTATGATCATCATTATAGTACAAACGATCGATAGATACCGATCTTCTATAGCTACCACCGTGAGTTGGAATGCTTCCATTATGATAAATAAAGTACCATTTATCTTTAAATTCGATAATTGACTGATGATTGGTATTAGAATTTCCGGCGACTTCATTTAAAATTCCTTTATATTCCCATGGGCCTTCGATTGATTTACTCATGGCATAAGCAATTTTTTCTGGAAATTTATATGCAAATGAAAGGTAATACCAATCGCCTTTTTTATGAATCCAGGGCGCTTCAGTAAAATGTGGCAGATCTATCGTTTGAATTTCACCTTCAAATTCGACCATATTATCCTTTAATTTCACCCAATACAGCTGGGTATTTCCCCAATATAAATAAGCCTGCCCGTCTTTGGTAATCCAAACAGTTGGATCTATGTCATCCCACCAAATATCTGTATATTCTGTAGTCATATCGTTAGTTATAATCGCACTACCACGAGCATCTTTAAAAGGACCAGTTGGCGAATCAGATACTGCCACGCCAATTGCTTTTCCCGGATGACTATCATCGTGTTCTACAGTAACATACCAATAGAATTTCCCATCTTTTTCGATAACCTGAGCTGCCCAGGCAACCCTTTAGCCCATTCAAAATCGGTTGGCTTTAGCGGAACCGGATGTTCTTTCCAATTCACCATATCGGCAGAGCTGTATACCAGCCACTCGTGCATTTCGTATTGATCTCTATCATTTGGAGCCTGATCGTGACCTGCATAGATATAAACCGAGTCCTGATACACCAAAGCTGCGGGATCTGCGGTATACTTATCGGTTATAATTGGATTGTTAAAGCGCTCCTCTTGTGCTCTTATCACCCCTGAAATAGCCAATAAAGCGCCAAAACATACTACTTTTATAATTTTTATCATTGCTTTTTCATTAATCTAACGCCATAGATTCCGGCAGTTCTGGAACCTGGTTCGGCTTCAAAGCGTATGCTTAGAGTTTCATTTTTTTGTTGAACTATTTTCTTTGGCAATTCGTAGTCTTTGGTAAAAAATTCAGGGCTGCGATCTCCCTTTAACTCTTCATTTACAATCGTCATCCCATTTACCATAATTTTAAATTTACGGTTGCCATCTAAACCAAAATATGTTATTCTTATACGGGCAGCTTTGTTTTCTTCATTGTTCAGCTCATAACTAAACCAGCCGGTAGCATCTCTCCAATGACGATCCTGGTTTACGCCAGCATTCGAATTTTCAGTCTTGATAAAATGATCAGATTCCGGTTGCTGCTCCCCCGGACTTACATAATCGATAGTTACTGCTTCCAACTTACGTTCAGCAACTTCTTGTTCTTTTCTTTTTTGCTGAATAGCTGCAAGACTTTCCGGTGATTCTACCGGCAGGTAAATGACATATCTGGAATCGTGAACCTTATAAAAAGGCTCGAACTCTAAATCCTTAAATTCTGAAGGGTATAAAACCGATTTTGCTGAAAAACGAAGATCTTTTTTAGAGTCTATCTGAACCTTAGAAGCCAGATCATACAGATTCTCTAAAAGAAAAATTGGAGTTTCTGAAAGCGGAATCTTTTTACCCTCGGCAATATGACCTCCCCTACTGGTATCTGCAAATAAACCTTTTAAGTCCTCTTTTCCAGTTTTGGCTGCCAGCACAAGTGGTCCATATTTCAAAGATTCATAGTCTGATCCATCGGGTAATCTCTCCGAAGTGATATTCATGGGTAATCGCATTGAAATTTGATCATCATCTTCCCATTTTCTAGTAATAGAAATATAAGAACCCGGTTTTTTATCGAATTTCACCTTTTTATCATTTACCTGAACATCAAAACCTTCTCCTGCCCACGAGGGGTAACGAAGATTTATAGTTAATTTTTGTGGTTTCTGGGTTTCAATTTTAAAAGAAGCTGTTTCAGCATTCGGAAAATCAGTTTCCTGGATTAGTTTAAAGTTTTTATCCTCCCAGTTCACTTCTGAAGGAATAAAAAGATTTACATATAACGCATCATCACTATGCGCGTAGATCATTTCGTTGTACTTGCCGTGATTTTCTAAACCAGAGCCTACACAACACCACATGCTGGTTTCTGGCTGTGAATATACGCGGTAATGGCCTGGCCGCATAGGTGTGAAATAAACAAATCCGCCTTCAGGATGCTGAGAAGAAAGGATGTGATTATATAAGCCCTGTTCGTAAAAATCTATATATTTTTCTTCTGGATTCGCCAAAAACAACTTCTCACTTAGCTTTAGCATAT
The DNA here is from genome assembly GCF_056859415.1 of Zunongwangia sp. L-65. Lineage (NCBI taxonomy): Bacteria > Pseudomonadati > Bacteroidota > Flavobacteriia > Flavobacteriales > Flavobacteriaceae > Zunongwangia > Zunongwangia sp. L-65. Next base: position 41,199 of record NZ_JBSXOK010000053.1, on the reverse strand, counting down.
TATACGTATTACAGGTTTCTGGTCCCTGCACACTATTTATCATACTCGAAAAATCATCGGCGGGATGAAAATGTTCTCTAACACTATTTCCCCCTATAGAAACGGTTCTATTATTCACTACATTTTCCCAGAAGTAAGTGGCTGCATTATGGTAGTCTTTATTTTGATCTAAAGCGGCAATGGTTTCATAACCAATCACTTTTGGAATTTGCGTATTGGCATGCATCCCGTTTAAAATATCTTTTTCATGTTCTAAGGGATCAAGGACTTGTTTTTGAGTAAAGGCATAGGCTAAATCTAAATACTTTTTATCACCGGTCATTTTATAAACATCAGCAAAAGTTTCGTTTAATCCGCCATGTTCTGATTTCAGCATTTCCTGAATTTGCGCTTCAGAAAGGTTGGCGGTAATATCGATCATCCAATCGGTTAAATCGATAAGCATTTGCTTTGCCTCCTCATTACCAGCAATAAGATAAGCATCCCGTAAACCCGCATAAGTTTTATGAATATTATAAAGCGGTACCCAACCCCCGTTAAGGCTAAATCCGCCCGCGTTTATTTTTCCTTCTGAAATTTCTTTCCATATTCGTTTACTATCAGGAATTCCGCCTACATATCCATTTCCATTGGCATCCTGCGCTTTTTTTAGTTCGCCAATCATATAATTTAATCGCTGTAAAGCCTCATCACTGCCAGCTGAGGCATACATTTGGGCAAGCGCTGTTAGATAGTGCCCTCCAATATGACCGTCTAAGCCTGTATTTTCCCAATTAGGGTAACTCTCTGCTTTTGGTTGTAAACCAGCCTCTCTTAAAAAAGGGGCAAGTAAACGATCCGGCTCCATTTGCAAGATATAATCCAAATCGGTATACATGGCTTCTTCAAATAAACCTGTATGAAGCTTAACATCCTTAAGATTAAAGAGAGATAATTGATTTTGTTGCGCAAAGGAAGGGATACTAAGAATTGCGATTCCTGTAACTAATACTGTTTTTTTGAAACTTGGAATTCTAATATTCATATCATACAGTTAATAGACTAATTTTTTTTTTGATCACCCAGGTACCATATGGAAGAATGATAAAAATTTGCTCAATAAATTCTTTTAAAAAATATCATCACTAGGGCATTTTTACTATAATGATGAATAAAATTGGGCTAATTAAAAATGTCTTCTTTTCAACTCTTTTTCTGGATAATTAACATTGTATCACGACAAACATTATATTTTAATGATATTAAATAATAACAAGCTTGTCCCAAAGTTGTTTACTTACTTTCCAACACCACTACAGAAAAAGGAGGTAAGGTCATCTCTAATCTTCCTTTTTTGAATTTAAAATCTTTAAATTCTGATGGCGTAATTTTTTCAGGATCATCAAAAGTATTATGATCCTGAAGTGTTTCTGAAACTAAAATTTCTGCATTAAAATCATCAAGATCAAATCCTGAAAGATCAAACTCCACTTCGTTTTCATTTTCAGCATCAATATTTACAGCTGAAATATGCAGTACACCTATACTATCTTTAGAGGCTGATATAGAAACTGCGGGTAAAGATTCTCCTTCAAAAGTATACTCTGGAGCTTCAAATTCTACTGGCAATAATTGTGCATCCTGATGAACTTTATACATTTCCATTACGTGATATGTTGGTGTAAGGATCATCTTAGCACCATCGGTTAAAGCTACTGCCTGTAATACATTTACCGTCTGAGCCAAATTCGCCATTTTAACACGCTTACTGTGATTATTAAAAATATTTAAAGAAACACCGGCGATCATAGCATCACGCATGGTATTTTGCTGATATAAAAATCCGGGATTTGTACCTTCCTGAACATCGTACCATCCACCCCACTCGTCTACGATAAGTTCGATTTCTCCTTTTGGATCGTATTTATCCATAATTTCACTATGCTTTGTCACCAATTCTTCCATCTTTAAAGCTGTTTGCATCGTTGAAAAATATTGCGCTTCATTAAAATCTACAGCATCTCCTTTGTCTCCCCACTCTACAAAAGAATAGGAATGTAGCGCCACACCTTCAATTAAATGATGAGGCACATCGCGCATTATAACTTCTGTCCAATGGTAATCATCTACATTAGCGCCAGATGCAATTCGGTATAATCCGGTTTCATTATCCCAATTGGTCATAAATGTTGCGTATTGTCGATAAAGATTTGCATAATATTCCGGTGTCATATTACCCCCACAACCCCACATTTCATTACCAACACCCCAATATTTAACGCCCCATGGTTTTTCTCTTCCATATTCTCTACGAAGATTGGCCATTGGGCTTTCACCACTATGATTTACATACTGAATCCAGTCTGCAAATTCTTGAACCGTTCCGCTGCCTATATTAGCCGCCAGGTAGGGCTCTGCACCAAGAACCTCACACAGGTTTAGGAAATTATGTGTACCAAAACTGTTATCTTCCGTAACTCCTCCCCACCATTGATTTACAATCGTTGGGCGGTCTTCTTGAGGCCCTATACCGTCTTTCCAGTGATAGGTATCCGCAAAGCAACCGCCAGGCCACCTCAGTATAGGGATTTGAAGGTTTTTCAAAGCCTCAATCAAATCGTTACGCACACCATCTGTATTGGGAATCTCACTATCCTCACCAACGTACAATCCACCGTAAATACAACGTCCTAAATGCTCAGCAAAATGACCATAGATATTCCGGTTGATTACAGGAGCATCTACATCATTACTAATAACGACTGAAGTCTGCGCCTGCAAAGCAGAAAAAGAGAGCACTAAAAAAAGTAAAGGAAAACGGAATAGGTTGATATTTTTCATATTATCTAAATCAAGTTGTTTATTTGAATTTGAAATTTACCTAAGACTTAAAGTTTAATTGGGATAGCATTCAATTTTTCCCTCCATCCGAAAACCATTTCGAATTACTACCAAAATTTTGAATCCTCTACTAAAATTAAACTCTAATCATTATAAGTGTAAATATCACATTTCCAAATTTAATTAAAGTTTGATGAAAAAACCAAATATTATTTTAGATATTTTTAACGAAATACAATCAAATAAATGAATTTCATAATTCTATAGTAGTCTAAATGAGCTCTAAGTAGGTTTCCTAGTATTTTTATGAATTTTTCCATTACTTTCGACGTACGTATCGATTATGATTTACTTTTAAATTATCCTAAATTGCCCATTTTAAATTTTATCAATGATTCATAGTTATAGTTCTGAAGATAAAGTACTACTTGCCGTAGACTGTATCATTTTTGGTTTCGATGAAGAAGAACTTAAAATTTTACTGATTAAAAGAGACTTTAAACCAGAACGTGGTAAGTGGTCGCTAATGGGAGGTTTTTTAAAAAAGGATGAGAACCTGGACCAGGCTGCTAATAGAATTTTACATCACCTAACCGGAATCAATAATGTATATTTAGAGCAACTTTATAATTTTAGTAAAGTAGACCGGGATCCTGTAGAGCGTACGCTATCGGTATCTTATTTTGCTTTAATTAATAGTGCAGAACATAATACCGAGTTAACCGAAAATTATTCTGCCAAATGGTTTACGTTATCTGAAGCACCTTCCTTAATTTTTGACCATGGCAAAATGGTAAAACATGCTATTAGTAGATTACGTTACCGCGCATCTAACGGACCTATAGGATTTGAATTGCTTCCAGAGAAATTTACTATGAGACAACTGCAAAAGTTGTACGAAGCTATTTTAGGTGAAAAACTGGATAAACGTAATTTTATAAATAAGATCAACTCCTTAGATATTTTAGTGAAATTGGATGAAAAAGATATGAGTTCTTCCCGCAAAGGAAGTTTTCTTTACAAATTCGATCAGCAAAAATATAAACGTAAAATAGATGATGGCTTTTCGTTTAAATTATAATTAAAAAGCCGACTAAATTAAATTTAGTCGGCTTAATTATAAAACGTTTAATAAAATTAATCTTTTTATTATCCTAATGTAATTGTTTTAGTAATCGTACGGTCTCCTACTGTTAAAGCGATCATGTATTTTCCAGCCGGTACTTCAGAGAAATCGAATGTTTTCTTTACTACAAGATCATTATTTGTAGAAGTAGTCATTAAATTACCATCTGCATCATAAACTCTAAAAGTAGCATTCTCGTAACCTGGGTTAGTAAAAGAAACCATAACCTTATCTTCTAAAGTCTTATAAAAAGGCTTAAAGAATATTTTTGAAGAGGCCTTATTAACCGTAACTCCGTCATTATCTTTACTAATTACCGTAGTAACAATACTATCATCTTTCTCAAAGTTTAAAAAATATGTTCCTTTTGGAATACTATGAAGATCTAAAGCTTTTTTATAAGAAGATTCCATAAGTGTATCTTTAAATAGCACCTCTCCACTCATATCAGTTAAAATTAAACTAGATCCTTCCTGAGTATTTTCTAAACTTACAACTAACTGCTCTTTTTTAACTTTAACTTCTATATCCTTAGCATTCACAGTATTTCCTAATACTAATGCCAAAACCAAAACTGTTACTTTCAATAGATTTTTCATGATTTTCGGTGTTTTTGTTAAATTACTAATTATCCGTCAACAAATATAAAGCGAAACCTAAGCGCAGATTAATAGAGAATGAACTAAAATATGTGTTATTTTAACCGAAAATATTATCGTAAAAGGTTAATTTTGTACTATATAAATTTTTGGGTTAATTTTAAACATAATAAAACATTCATAATTTGCTACCCCATTTCGGCTAAAACGTTATCGATATGATAAAATCACAAAAAGCAGTTTTTGAAAAGGTTGAACCTCAATTTGGTAGTTCGTTCAGATATCAGACTTTTGATCATTCAACCCCAAATAAAAACAACAATTTTTGGCATTATCACCCAGAAATAGAATTGGTTTATATAAGTAGTGGCTCGGGAAAAAGACAAATTGGAAGCCATGTTTCTTATTATCGCCAGGGTGATCTTATACTTATTGGTTCTAATTTACCCCATTGCGGTTTTACCAGTACATTAAATAGATACGAAAGAGAAACTGTTATACAGATTCATCCCGACTTTTTAGGTAAGACCTTTTTTAATATTCCAGAAACTAAAAATATTGTCACTCTCTTGGAAACAGCCAAAAAAGGAATTGTTTTTCATGGTGAGGATAAAAGATATATTGGTGAAAAGATTGAAGAAATTAAACACCGATCTCCATTTGGACGTTTAATTGCACTACTCGAGATTTTTAAACATTTGGAAGAGGCCAGGAATTATACCATACTTAATGCCCATGGCTTTGTCCTGGAAACCGAGTTGCAGGATAACAATCGTATTAACCAGATCTTTAATTTTGTAAAAGAAGAATTTAAACGATCGATTGCTTTGGAAGAAGTTGCTGAACTTACCAGCATGACGGTTCCTGCTTTTTGCAGATTCTTTAAAAAAATTACAGGGAAAACATTTACACAATTTGTAAATGAATATCGACTTACACACGCCGCAAAGCTTTTACACGAAGCACAAATAAGCATTACCGATATTTGCTTTGAATGCGGCTTTAATAATTTTAGTCATTTTAATAAGCAGTTTAAAAAGTTTACTGGCAAATCACCTTCTAAATACCGCAATGAGCTTCGAGTGAATATCTCATAAAAAAAGTCCGTTTTTGCAAACGGACTTATATATTTTTGAAAGTTCAGTATAGTTGAAACCTAGAATGAGATATTGACTTTTTGATTACTCGTGCATAAACTTTTGTTTTGCGAGTAACTCTTCTTCAGTTTCAACATGATCTTCATCAGGAACACAACAATCTACCGGGCATACTGCCGCACATTGTGGTTCTTCATGAAAACCTTTACACTCTGTACATTTATCTGGTACAATATAGTAATACTCATCACTTACCGGCTCTTGGGCTTCTTCAGCATTAGCCTCTGTACCCGATGGTAATACGATATCGCCAGAAAGTTCTGTACCATCTGCATATCGCCAGTCATCAGCTCCCTCATAAATTGCTGTATTTGGGCATTCTGGTTCACAAGCGCCGCAGTTTATACATTCATCTGTTATAATGATTGCCATAGCTGTTTTTTTAATTTATAAAAATAAGGCGATTCTTCTCTTTTACTTCCAGTTTTAGGAAATTTTATAGTTTTTCCAGTCAGGAAGTTTTAATTTCGCTGTTACAAATTTAACGTGAAGGCTTTTCATAACCAAATTAGGAATGACAATAAAAGAACGTATTTCATATTTTTCAAAATTAGGCGATTTTCTTAAGAATTTTAATACTGAAAATGATGTAGCGCTAAATCTTTCTGAAATCGATAAAAAATATTTCGACGAATTGGAATACAAAATCAATTCGGCCGTACATTATAATGGTTGGTTTACCAGAAACAATATCCTATTTGCTTTAAAACAATGGAGCGAAGCCTTAACCAAAGAAAATCTGGAAACCTGGCTAAAAACCTACGCGATTAAAGAGGACATCACTCCAAAAACCGTTGCCATCATCATGGCTGGAAATATTCCTTTAGTAGGTTTTCATGATTTTTTGAGTGTTTTAATCTCTGGGCATAATGTTTTAATTAAGCCTTCAGATAACGACAAGCAGCTTTTACCTGTTTTATGTAATTATTTAGCGGAATTAAATAGTGAATTCGAATCTAAAATTTCTTTTACTCAGGAAAGATTAGAGAATTTTGATGCCGTCATTGCTACGGGAAGCAATAATACTGCGCGTTATTTTGAATATTATTTTAAAAATAAACCGAATATTATTCGCAAAAACCGAAACTCGGTGGCTATTATTCGTGGAGATGAAACCGAAAGCGAATTGAAGGCTTTGGGAGAGGATATTTTTAGATATTACGGACTTGGTTGCCGCAATGTATCCAAGTTATTTCTACCTAAAAATTACGACTTTGATCATTTTTATAAAGGAATTTATCACTGGAACGATATTATTAACCAAAATAAATACGCCAATAACTATGATTACAACAAAGCCGTGTATCTTATGAGTGAATTCAATATTCTGGATAACGGTTTTTTAATGCTTAAAGAGGATGAAGGTTATGGCTCACCAATTTCTGTATTATTTTATGAGTTCTATGAAAATAAAGATCAACTTCAGCAACAATTAGAAGAAAAAGCAGGGCAATTACAATGTGTGGTACGAAAAGAAATTTCGGCAAAAAATGAAGTGAAATTTGGCGAAACTCAGCATCCAAAACTTTGGGACTATGCCGATGGTGTAGATACGATGGAATTTTTGATCAATTTAAACTAATAAATTCTTCGCTGTTTCAACAAATTTTAACATGTAAGTTCAGAATGTACGACCTACAGCAAAGAAAAGCTCCATTTAAGAGCGCAATCCTAAATACAATATGAAAAAACATAATTTTAGTGCAGGACCATGCATTTTGCCACAGGAAGTTTTCGAAAAAGCTTCTGCAGCAATAATGGACTTTAATAACACTGGCCTTTCAATTCTTGAGATTTCTCATCGTAGTGAAGCTTTTGTTTCGGTAATCGAAGAGGCTCGCGCTCTGGTTTTGGAACTTCTAGGTCTTCAGGATAAAGGTTATCAGGCCTTATTTTTACATGGCGGCGCCAGTATGCAATTTTTAATGGTTGCCTATAATTTACTTGAGAAAAAAGCGGCATATACCAATACCGGAACATGGAGTAGTAAAGCGATTAAAGAAGCAAAATTGTTTGGCGAAGTAGTTGAAGTTGCTTCTTCTAAAGATAAAAACTTTAATTACATTCCCAAAGATTATATAATCCCGACGGATACTGATTATTTTCATTGTACCAGTAACAATACCATTTATGGGACACAAATGAAAACTTTTCCTAAAACCCAGGTACCGTTGGTATGTGATATGAGTAGTGACATTTTATCAAGAACCCTGGATTTTAGTCAGTTTGATTTGATCTACGCAGGCGCACAAAAAAACATGGGTCCTGCAGGGGTAACCCTGGTCGTGGTAAAAGAAGAGATTTTAGGCAAAGTAGCACGACAAATTCCATCGATGATGAATTACCAGGTGCATATCGAGAAAGATAGTATGTTTAATACCCCATCTGTTTTTGCTGTCTACACTTCTTTGCTAAACTTGCAATGGCTTAAAAAGTTAGGTGGAATTGCAGGGATCGAAGACAAGAATACTAAAAAAGCAGCATTACTTTATGATGAAATAGATCGCAATCCTCTATTTAAAGGCTTTGCTGAAAAAGAAGACCGATCGATCATGAACCCCACTTTTAATCTTGCTGAAGGAGCTGATAAAACTACTTTCGATAAACTTTGGAAAGAAGCGAATATCAACGGAATCAACGGCCATAGAAGTGTAGGAGGTTATCGCGCTTCCATGTATAATGCGATGCCTATAGAAAGTGTACAGGTATTAGTGGATGTCATGCAACATTTCGAAAAAATTTCATAATTCAGAAAAATAAAAATCAATGAATATTTTAGTTACCGATGGCCTTTCACAAGCCGCAATTTCCCAATTAACCGAGGCCGGCTTTAATGTTTTATCTGTGAAGGTTGCCCAATCTCAGCTAAAAGAATATATCAACGCCAAAAACATTGAAGGAATCATTTCCCGTAATACCTTTATCGAAGATGAAGTAATTACGAATGCTCCTCAATTAAAATTCATTGGCATAATCGGTGATCAAAAAGTAATCAATTCGGTTTCCAATGCCGAGAAAAATGGCATTCAATTCATCACAGCTCCTGTAGCCGCTACACGTTCTGTAGCCGAACTTGTTTTCGCTCATATTCTTGGTGGTAGTCGTTTCCTACACCATTCCAACCGAAATATGCCGCTAGAAGGTGATATGAACTTTAAAGATCTAAGAAACTTCTATTCAGGAGGCATCGAACTTCACGGCAAAACCCTTGGTATTATCGGTTTTGGTAAAATTGGCCAGGAAGTAGCAAAAATTGCCCTTGGTTTTGGTATGAAAGTTATTGCCACAGATCCTAAGGTAGCCGGAGCAAAGCTTCAGATGAGTATTCAGGATTAAAATGTAGAAATTGGTCTTAAAACAATATCCTTAGAAGAGATTTTAGAAAATTCTGATATTATTTGTTTAAGTGTTACGCAACAGAAAAAACCGATCATAAATGCTAAAGAGATCGCTTTAATGAAGCCAAACGCCGGAATCGTTAATATCTCTAACGGGAATGCGATCGATGAAGAAGCGCTGATTGAAGCTCTGGAAGATGCAAAAATAAAATTTGCTGGCTTAGACACATACGATAATGAACCTACACCGGCTATTAAATTATTGATGAACGAGCGCATATCTTTAACTCCACATATTGGTGGTCTAACTGGCGCCGCCACAGACCGATCAGGAGAAGTCATTGCCAAAGAAATAATAGCTAGATTTCACGGCAAATCTGGTATGGATTTCTTTAAATAATTCCCGTAAACCTTAATACTCCTAAATTTCTTTCTAATCCCAATCCCAGCTATTTTTATAAGTCAGGGTTGGGATTAGAAAGAATATAAGCTTTCGTTGCAAGCTATACTTTACTTCCTGTCCTATTTTGGATTATAATAAAGCTTTAACAATACGCCCGACTTTTATTGATTAACTTCGGTATACTGTACCAATCGCTTCAAAAAGATTTTTACAAAATTCTCATTAAACTAACTATGCTAAATCTATAGTTAGTTACAAAAAATTAGTATTATGGCATCAATATTAGACATTCTAAATACCAATTTAGGCAAAGAACTTATCAATAAAGCCTCTAATAAAACAGGGGTTTCATCAAATAATGTGTCTTCGGTTTTAGGAATGGTACTTCCTTTAATTTTGGGTAACTTTAAAAATAAAATTCAGGAAGGATATAGTGAAGCCCTTAATGAAATGCTGGAAGAAGCCCCAAATCCTTTTAAATTCATGACGGTATTTTCTCAAAAGGAAACCAAAGAGCTTTTACAATGTGGTCATGACTATGGTGAAATGATTCTGGGAGAAAACTTCAGCAGCGTAATTAACACTATAAGTGATTCTTTAAATGTAGATAAAGAAGCAGTACGGGAAATAACGACCATTTCGATTCCTGTAGTTATCGCCATTTTAAGCATCCAAAAGAAAAAAGAAAATATTAATAAAGATAAAGATATAGAGGATCTTATTGATAGTGCTTTAGGCAGTTCCTCAAAATATAACAATTCGTTTTTTGATACTATTTTCAACATAAAAAATGATCCGAACTTTATTCCCGAAGCTTCAGAAATGGTAATTGGTAAAAAGAAAAAGAAAGACAGTATTTTAAAAGGTTATACCGGTGGTAAATAATTTACTTTTTACTTAATTTGCCAAAATAAATACCTTATTAAGGAATTTGAGACTGCAAATGAAAATGCCTCCAAATACCAATAACTATCAGGAAACAATGAGAACATCAAAAACTTTCTGTCCAAGGATTTTTTCAGGGATTTAAACATTTAAAAATCAAATTTCAACCTAAACTCATTCGTGTGAAAAATATACTTTACATCCTGCTGATGTTGCTGTTTGTTTACAGCTGTGGATTAACTAAAAATAGTGGTAGAGGTGATAGAAATACCAGCGCTGAAAACGATACGGTTAGAATCGCAAATGATAGCCTGGAATACGAAATCATTATCATTGAACCAGGTTTTAACTTGTTTATTAATAGTATAGCGAGACCTCAAGGGTATTATTCCCAAACTTATCTTGAAAACAAAAATCGCATTTTAGTTAATGATTATAATAACCGCGTTCGCCAGCCAATGCGCTATAATAATAATCTTTATGTACAGGAGATTAATTATGATCCACAGATAGATTATGGCTACGAAGTAAATTATTTATTATATTATTATTTTGTCTATCTAAGCAGGCAGTATAATCAACGGTTTACGGTACCAACACGTATTTAAGTCATTATGGCTTTAAAACTTCATTCCTTTTAATATCTTTGCAACATGGAGAAATTAAAAGAACGTTGGGGATTAACCACTAATCGTCAGTTAGTTGTAATCCTACTTGTTTTCGCTATTACGGGGTCCACAGCTGCAAAATTAGCAGCTCCGGTAACCACTTTTCTAGGAATAACCCCGCAACATGAATGGTATATTTATTGGCCTGCCAGAATTTTATTTTTATTTCCTATATATCAGATATTGTTAATATTAATTGGCTGGATTTTTGGGCAATTTCAATTTTTCTGGACATTTGAAAAAAAAATGCTTACTCGACTGGGATTGGGCAAATTCTTTAGAGATTAAATGAAAAAAACGCTTAAAAATATATTATTTGTTTTCGCAGCGTTTATCATCGTATTTCCTGCAATTGCTAATTTTGCACATGTCTTTAGTGGTCACCATCACGGACTTTGTGATAATTATGCCAAGCAGCATATTCACCATCCGGATTTAGATTGTAACCTTCATAAATTTCATCAAAGCCCTGCATTAAATCTCGAAATTTTAAATTTTGAGCCTATTGTTCTTAATACACAGGCTAAACATCTTTTCAGCTTTTACGAATTTTTAAGTGATTATCAATCTCGGTTATTCGAACTTAGAGGTCCCCCCTCAATGGTAGCATAATCAATACAATTCCCCTTTCCTGTAGATAAGAGCAAAGGAAAGTTTCATTTATGATCGTCCGTATTATATCTTAAAATTTATAATCTTTCTACTTTTAGAGCTATTTATGGCTAAGGATTTAATAGCCGTAAATAACATTTAAAATAGAATGCGACTATATATTAGTAGTACTTACGGATATTCCATATTTCATTTAATCGTTTAAAATCCCAAAAAATGAGAAAAATACTCATTACCATACTCCTTCTAGCAGTATCCAATGTGATATTTGCACAAAATCAATTTAGTGGAACTGTAAAAAATCAGGAAACCGGAGAAGCTGTTTTTAGTGCAAGTGTTTATTTTCCAAAACTAGAAAAGGGCAGTACAACAGATATAGATGGTCATTTCACTATCAAAAATTTACCTGCTGGGAATTACAAATTAATAGTTTCTTCTATAGGCTTTACCTCATACTCAAAAGACGTAAGCATTCCCGCATCAGAGATTCAGCTGGTATTAAAACCTTCAGCAGTAGAAATGGAAGAAGTTATTGTTTCAACTCCTTTTCACCAGTTGCAAAGCGAAAATGTAATGCGTGTGGAACGGGAAAGTGTTTCCGAATTAAACAAAAAAGGAGCTGTTACTTTAGCTGATGGGATTTCACAAATTGCAGGAGTAGAAAATTTAAGTACCGGTGTTGGTATTGGAAAACCTGTAATTCGTGGATTAAGTTCTAACCGAGTGCTTACTTATACCCAGGGCGTTCGAATGGAAAACCAGCAGTTTGGTGGTGAACATGGATTGGGTATCAGCTCTAAAGGAATTGGAAGTGTAGAAGTTATTAAAGGTCCCGCTTCCCTACTCTATGGTAGCGACGCCATTGGTGGTGTTCTTTATCTGAATCCTGAGCAATATGCTTCAGCCGGCGAAACCAAGGCTGAATTTAATGGAGATTATTTCAGTAATACTTTGGGGTATCAGGCCAGTGCGATGGCAAAAACTTCAGGAGAAAAATTAAAATTTATCGCACGCGGAAGTTTGGCTGAACATTCAGATTACAAGACGGGAGACGGGCAAAGAGTAACAAACACAAGATTTAATGAAAAAGATCTAAAAACAGGAATTGCTTATCAAAACGAAAAGTTTAAATCTGATCTTCGTTATAATTTTAACCGGAGTGAACTTGGTATACCTGAAGAAATTGGTACTCAAACCACTTCTAAGACACTGGTCTTACCCTACCAGCAAATTGATAATCATATTTTAAGTGCTGATAATACGGTTTATTTTGCGAACTCTAGCTTGAATGCCAAATTTGGATATCAGTTTAATAACCGAAAAGAATTTGAAGATCATCACCACCATGAGGAAGAAGATGGCGAGGAACATGATCATGATGAAGAAGATGATCACGGGCATGAAGGTGAACATAGTGAAGAGGGAGAAGACTTGCATCCTGCTTTAGATATGGAGTTGGAAACCTTCAATTACAATATCAAGTATAATCTACCAAAATTAGGTAAATTTGAAACTATTGCTGGTATACAAGGTATGTGGCAGGATAACCGCAATACAGGAGAAGAGATTTTGATTCCTGATGCTAAAACAGTGGATTTTGGAGTTTTTGCAACCACACATCTGCACTTAAGCCTTTGGGATTTTCAGGCAGGTTTACGTTACGACACCCGTACTATTGATAGTGAAATGCATGGTCACGAAGGAGAATCTGGATATATGCAAGCCGTAGATCTTTCTTTTAATAGTGTAAATGGAGCTTTTGGGGCTAAATATCAATTTTCTAAGAATTTGAATGTCAGGTTAAATTTAGCGAGTGGATTTAGGGCTCCTAATTTAGCAGAACTTACCAGTAATGGTGCTCACCATGGTGCCAATCGGTACGAAGTTGGAAATCCTGAACTTGATAATGAACAAAACTTCCAGGTGGATTTCTCATTAGAGTGGAGAAATGAGCATTTTGAAGCTTTTACAAATGCTTTTCATAATACCATTAATGATTATATTTATTTAACACCTACTGGAGAAACTATCAACGAAAATCCTGTTTACGATTATATCCAGGACGATGCCAAGCTATATGGCGGTGAAATCGGAATGCATATTCACCCACATCCATGGGATTGGATGCATATTGAAAGTAGTTTTGAAACCGTTACTGGAAAAAGAGATGATGACACATATCTGCCATTAATACCTGCAAACAGCATCACCAACACTTTTAGAGTTGAATTTAATCAAGGAAAATTTATCCAAAACAAGTATGCTTTTATCAGACTTAAAAATGTTTTTGATAAAGAAAATACCAGTGCTTTTGAAACCAGAACTGGCGGGTACTCTCTCCTTGGCGCAGGATTTGGCGGTCGCGTTCAATTAGCAGAATCTGAAGTACAGATTTCTGTAAACGGAAACAATCTTTTAAACAAAAATTATATTGCTCATTTATCAAGATTAAAGACCGATGGAATTGCTAATATTGGCCAAAACTTCATGGTTTCCTTACAGTGGTTTTTGTAAACATTGAATTTTTGAGTTGCATCCAATAAAGAAATTTTATTACATCATCTTTACTATTTAAATAGTAAAGATTTTTTGGTAATTGCCTTACGAAACAATATATAGCTATCCTTAATTTAAGGACAGCTAATAAATTTTACTGTTACAGGTTATCGGGATATTGATGTTATAATAGTATCAATATCCCGATAACATATAAAAATATTCTTTAGAAAAATAGATTGAAAAACTAATCAATCATTACTATAATTTACATCTAATAATTGTTAGGACTCCACCTATCAATAGTTTTAGAAAAGATAGTTATAGAATCAGAAATGCTCTTAAGGTTTGATGATTTCTTATGCATGTCATTTCCGATAATCAATGGCTTTTGATTCCAAAAACTGAATGTGGATAATGTATCAAAAAGACCCAAAAAACTATCTAATTATTGATATTCTTTGGATTTATCTCTTTGATTTCTTTTCGGTATTGTATTAAGGATAAAGAAATTGGTCTAAAATGATATAATTTAGAACGTATAATATAATGACAGATATGAACTTGCTACGTAATAATTTGCATTTTCTATCTCAGGTGCAATGTCATCTCTTTTTTCAAAATTAAATTGCAGCCCTAGTCTAAATTTTTCTAAAAATATATAACGTAGTTCCAGATTCATGGCTAAATTTAAAAACTGATCTGATTCAATAGTACCACTGCTATATTCTCTATTTACCATACCAAGATCCCCTCCGGCAAGTGCCTGAATTTTATCGTTTAAAAATAGAGTATAAATATATCCACCAACTCCATACTGTTGATAACCTACATCATTAAATCGCTCATAATACGCATAAAACTCTATAGGAACAAATAAAAGTTCATCACTACCATAACCTGCTTTAAGCAATAAATCTAATCCATTTGTTGTAAAGTCAGCAACTTCATTATTTATCCATTTTTCAGTTGGAATAGGATCTGCCCCGGCAGAAACAAAGAAGTAAGAATCATAATTCTTTCTTTTTGAACCTAAATCATAACATTGCGCAAAAGCTTGAAAGCTAAAAAGGAGAACGATGAGTAAAAATTTAATTTTCAATTTTAGAAGTATTTATTTTTTAATTTGGAACTTAAACAATTTCGGCAGAATCTACTTCATTACCCTCCCTTAATAGTTTAGTTTCCGCAGATAAATTAGTTTCAGTCTTATGGACTGTATTCTGCCAATCCATTTCATTAACAATGGTCACTCCAAGATCTTTAGCTTCTTCTACTACCAACCAATCGGGATTTTTACCGGTAATAAGAAAATTCGTGTCTTCTGCCATTTTATCCTCAACTATAGCATGCTTATTTCTTAGTTCATTCTTGATATTCTCTTCTCTATAAGCATCTAATTCACCATCAAAAACAACTTTTTTCCCCTCAAAACCATTCTCAATCTCACTATCAGCTTTGGTGTCTTTCTCCATAGTCTGGCTAATATCTTCAGGAGAATTAAAAAAATGATTCCAGGTAAGATAAATAATCCCGAGAAAAACCAGGATATAGGCGGTTATGATAATTTGTAAAGTCATGGTTAGCGTGCAGTTAGTTAGAAATCAAATGTATAACTAAATATTTATTTGATTAAATTTTAAGCAAACTTAAAAGTTTTTTTTTCACTATTCTTCATTTTTCGCAGGTTTTAACGCTTTTAATAAATAAATAAGATAAGTTAATCCTATTAAGCCTGATACCTTTTAAATAGCGTTAATCAAAGCTTAAAAGCTTTTTTATTTTTCTTATACTCAAATTAAGTTTCTATTTTTCTAAAAAAAATTATGGATGTCAAAAATTTAGGTAATACAGATTTACAAACACCTCCAATTATTTTTGGTGGTAATGTTTTCGGATGGACTTTAGATGAAAAAGAATCTTTTAAAATACTCGATGAACTACTGGAAAAAGGCTATACGTGTATCGATACTGCAGATGTATATTCCCGGTGGGCAGACGGTAATGAAGGAGGCGAATCTGAAAAAATTATCGGAAAATGGATGAAGGAGCGCCAAGTAAGGGATAAAATAACCCTTGCCACGAAGGTAGGTTCTGATATGGGGCAGGGACAAAAAAATATTTCTAAAAATTATATCCTGAAAGCAGCCCAGGAATCCTTAAAAAGATTACAGACCGATTATATTGATTTATATTACACCCATTGGGATGATGATCGTACTCCTGTAGAAGAAACATTAAGTGCTTATCAAGAATTGATTAAAAATGGGGCTGTAAAATATATAGGAGCTTCCAATTTAAGTCCGGCACGACTAAGAGATTCTTTAAATGCATCGAATGATAAGAGTTTACCTAAATATCAGGTATTTCAGCAGGAATACAATTTAATGAACCGGGATAAAGTTGAAGGTGATATTTTAAAATTATGCCAGACAAACAACGTGAGTATTACAACTTATTTTTCTTTGGCAAGCGGGTTTTTAACTGGAAAGTACCGGACTAAAGATGATCTGGAAGGTCAGAATAGAAAGGATTTTGTAAAAGATTATTTGGATGATCATGGAAAAAATATCCTTAAATCTCTAGATGAAGTTGCCGAAGAACACGGAATATCCAATGCCGGTGTGGCCCTGGCCTGGATTATAAATAGACCGGGAATTGCAGCAGCCATTGCAAGCGCTACAAAATCTTCTCATTTAAAAGCTTTTGATGAAGCCACTGCTGTTCAGCTTTCTAAAGCAGATATGGAAAAATTAAATGAAGCGAGTAGCAAGAAAAAGCAGCAGGATAACTAATTTTAATCGACTGCAATATGATAAAAAGCCCCAGATTGGGGCTTTTTTTATGCAATCTTAGCAACAAGTTCTTTTAAAGTTAATCGATCCTGCTCCCCAGTTTTCATATTTTTAAGAGTATATTCTCCTGCCTTCATTTCTTCATCACCAGCAAGAATCACAAACGGAATGTTACGCTTATTTGCATAGTTCATTTGCTTTTTCATCTTCGCCGCATCTGGAAATACTTCAGCATTCACTCCTTCAGCACGAATTGCATTTACTCCTTTAAACGCATAAAGCGCTTCCTTTTCGCCAAAATTCACGAATAAAACTTTTACATCATCAGCAACAGCTTCAGGAAATAGATTTAATTCTTCCAAAACAAGATAAATTCTGTCTAAACCAAAAGAAATTCCAACGCCACTCATATTTTTAAGACCAAAGATTCCGGTTAGATCATCATAACGACCACCCCCCCCTATAGATCCCATCTTCACTTCATCTGGAGCAGCAACTTCAAAAATGGCCCCGGTATAATAATTTAAGCCTCTGGCCAGCGTCACATCCAGATCGAGATTTGCAGTTTTTAAAGGCATTTCTAAAATAGCATTTTGGATAAATTCTAATTCTTCAATTCCTTTTAACCCAACTTCAGATGTTGATAATATAGCTTTTAAAGCCTCAATTTTTTCAGCAAAATCACCTTTCAAATCAAAAATAGGTTTAATTTTCGCGATCGCTTCTTCAGAAATTCCTTTAGAAAGCATTTCTTTTACTACACCATCTTCTCCTATCTTATCCAATTTATCCAGGGCAACCGTAAAATCAATTAATTTATCCTGTTCGCCAATAACTTCTGCAAAACCAGATAAAATTTTACGATTATTAATCTTTATAGTTACTCCATTTAAATTTAATGCTGAAAAAACCGAATCGTACAACTGAACAAACTCCACTTCCTGCCACAAGCTGTCGCTACCAACTACATCGGCATCACATTGATAAAACTCTCTGAATCTTCCTTTTTGAGGACGATCTGCACGCCATACCGGCTGAATTTGATAACGTTTAAAAGGAAAATCAATTTCATTTTGGTGTTGTACCACGTATCGCGCAAATGGAACAGTGAGATCATAACGAAGTGCCTTTTCTGAAATTGAAGGCGTAAGCTTCAAACTGTCTTTATCGGCATAGGCTTTTTCATCAGCTTTTTTTAAGAAATCACCAGAATTTAAGATTTTAAAAATAAGTCGGTCACCTTCTTCCCCATATTTTCCCATCAGTGTATCAGAATTTTCGAAACTAGGCGTCTCGATCGCCTGAAAACCAAATTTTTTAAATTCAGTTTTTATCGAGTCAAAAATATAATTACGTTTTGCAACTTCCTGCGGAGTAAAATCTCTGGTTCCTTTTGGTATTGAAGGTTTTTGTGCCATAAAGTCTATCTATCTTCAGGAATAATTCCTGTATTTATTCAGTTTAAATAATTCGATTCCAAATTTTAAAAATCATCTTTTCTTTGCTTTAAAAGCGAAGCCTACGGTGATTTCATGCCTGCAAATATCTTAAATTTTGACCGAACCGAAACAATTTTAAAAATTTAAGTAACATTATTACTAAAATGGAGTCTAACCTGTAGTGACTGAAATTTCAAAATATGTTTGCACTCTTACGCGAGAATATTAGTATAGCTTTCGATTCGATTAAAGGGCAGCTTTTAAGAACTATTCTAACCGTACTTATTATTGCCATTGGAATTACAGCACTGGTGGGAATTCTTAGCGCTGTGGGCGCTTTAGAAAATACCATTAGCGGCAATTTTGCTTCTATGGGCGCCAATACATTTAATATTCAGCGTTATAATTATACTTCACAAAGGGGTAGTGAAATTAATAAGGTAAACCCTGTGATTACGTACCGTGAGGTAAAAACCTTTCAGGATAAATATCATTTTCCATTAACCACTACAGCAATTAGCTTTACAGGAACCTCTTCTGCAGAAATAAAATGGGAAAATGAAAAAACCGATCCGGAAATAAATGTGCTAGGAATTAACGAAAATTACCTTACCAACTCTGGATTAAATATAGAAAGTGGTCGTGATTTCAATTATTTTGATATTCAAAATAATAATAATGTAGCGATTGTTGGAGCAGATTTTGGTAAAAATAATAGCTTATTTAAAGGTGCTAATCCTATCGATAAAATTATAAGTATTCGTGGTGCAAAATTTAAAATTATTGGTATTTTAGAATCTAAAGGATCAACTTTTGGTAATAATGAAGACTTACGGGTTTTAATTCCGCTTCAGCATGCCCGCTCCATTTTCAGCAACCCTGGAATAAACTATAACCTTAGTGTACGGGTTGAAAATAAAGAAGCTTTAGATGCGGCGCAAGATGACGCCATCCTCACTTTTAGAAGTATACGACAATTAAACCCTATAGAAAGGGATAATTTTGGCATTGAAAGAAGTGACAGCTTACTCAATGAAATTGCACAAATGTCTGGCTATTTAAATATGGCGGCCTGGATTATAAGTTTAGTAACGATATTTGGATCTTCTATCGCTCTTATGAATATTATGCTGGTAAGTGTTACGGAAAGAACACGTGAAATTGGTGTACGCAAAGCACTGGGAGCGAAGAAAAACACCATTGCTGTTCAGTTTTTTATGGAAACCCTAATTATTGGACAGTTTGGTGGAGTATTAGGTATCATCCTGGGAATTTTAATAGGCATGGCCGTTTCAGCCGGAGTAGGCTTCGATTTCACAACCCCATGGTTAGCCATGTTTTGGGCGATTGTGGTTACGCTAATTACCGCCCTGGTTTCAGGTTTGTATCCTGCTATTAAAGCTTCCAAGCAAGACCCGATAGAGTCCCTTAGATACGAGTAATTGACCCGCGATTAGAGTCAAACAAAAAATCTTCTTCAGCATTTAATTAAACTAAAAATGCTTTTAGAAGAAGTAATTTTTAGTTTAAATAAATTAACCTTTAACAATTTCTGCAAAATACTTATAAAGGTCGCCTTTTGTGATATTGGCTCCTTGCTTAATTAGTGCGAAAATATCTTTATTCCGATCTTCGCTTATCGCTTTGGTCGATGTGTAAATATTTACAGCATCATCCATTAGATTAGTCCGCAACCAGTTATAACCTTCATGCGTAGTGATATCGATAGCTTCATTTTCTACCTTCACAGCGATAAGATTGATCGTTGCAGTAGTAATTTGAAATAGAAAGATTTGTTGCTTAGAGAAATGCTCTAAATATTCCACCTTATTTAAAACACCTTCCCAAATAAGATCACTAAAAACATCGATCTCTTTTTCGGCTACATCAGGTTGATTGGTTTTTATATCCTTCCACTCCTCTGCGGTAATTGATTGAGTGGCTAAAAAATTAATAAACTCCTGTTGCATTTCCTCGAGTTGTTCTCGTGTTAGTCTGGCGTATTTCATAACAAATAAAAAGGTTATAAAAAAAGCCCACTCATAGAGCAGGCTTTTTAAAATTTATATAGGTTTCTTAAGCTTCTCCTACAACATCAAATGATAATGTAGATATCACCTCACGATGAAAACGTAAAGTAGCTTCGTATTGTCCTAATCTTTTGATATTTCCACCGGCAATACTAATATATTTCTTGTCGATTTCTACACCTTCTTTAGCTAAAACATCAGCTAAATCTGCATTGGTGATAGATCCAAATAATTTGTCTCCTGCACCAGCTTTAGCTGTAATTTTAATATCTAAACCGTTAAGTTTTTCAGCTTGTTTTTTAGCCTCGTCGATATGCTTTTGCTCTTTGTAAGCTCTTTGTTTAAGAGTTTCAGCTAAAACTTTCTTAGCTGATGGAGTTGCTAATGCTGCGAAGCCTTGCGGGATTAAAAAGTTACGACCGTAACCATTTTTTACAGATACCACATCGTCTTTAAACCCTAAATTATCTACGTCTTTTTTAAGTATCAATTCCATAATTGCTTCTTTTTATTTTAATAAATCACCAACGTATGGCATTAATGCTAAATGACGAGCACGCTTAACAGCTACAGCCACTTTTCTTTGGTATTTTAAAGAAGTCCCGGTTAAACGACGAGGAAGTAATTTCCCCTGCTCGTTTACAAAACTCATTAAAAAGTCTGGATCTTTATAATCGATATATTTAATACCCGATCTTTTAAATCTACAGTACTTTTTAGTTTTTGATGTTTCTATATTAAGTGGAGTAAGATATCTAATCTCTCCGTCTTTTTTACCTTTTGCTTGTTGTTCAATAGATGTAGCCATACTTACGCTTTTTCTTGGATTCTTTTTCTTCTTTTCTCAGCCCAGGCTGCAGCGTGCTTATCTAACTTCACAGTTAAATAACGCATCATACGCTCATCTCTTCTAAAAGCAAGCTCTAAAGGCTCGATAGCCTCTCCTGGTGCTTTAAATTCAAATAAGTGATAAAAACCACTTTTTTTGTGCTGAATTGGATATGCTAATTTTTTAAGCCCCCAATTCTCCTTTGATACCATCTCAGCTCCTTTAGAAACAAGAAATTCTTCGTATTTCTTAACTGTTTCCTTTATCTGCTCATCAGATAAAACGGGATTCAAGATGAAAACAGTTTCATAATGATTCATAAAAGTATATTTTATTAAATTTGGCTGCAAAAGTAAAACTATTTTTTATATTTAGCAAGCAAATTTTAAAACGCGATCATTCTTGTTTTTAAGCGATGAAATTTATGCTTATCTTGCCTATATCAATAATAATGTATATTATTGTTAATACAAAACTACCTATTAATTGTGGAAGAAATTTTGCTTAAATGTGCAGTTGTGGACGATTCAAGTCTTCAAAGACTATCCATTGTTAAGATGATTAAAGATCATCCTAATCTCACTTTGGTGGCGGAATACAACAATGCTATTGAAACCAAAAATGGATTACTAGACAATGAGATCGATCTTATCTTTTTGGATATAGAAATGCCTATACTATCTGGTTTTGAACTTTTAGATGATCTTCCTAACCAGCCACAAATCGTGTTCGTTACTGGTAAGACCAAATATGCTTATAAAGCTTTTGATTATAGTGCTACCGACTATCTACAGAAGCCCGTGAGCAAAGAGCGTTTCAACAACGCTACGCTCAAAGCCATAAATATGTATAAGCTAAAAAATCAGGCAGTACTTCCTGAAGATGAGGATTTTATTTTTGTGAAAAGTAACCTTAAAAATCGCAAAGTTTTTTTAAATCGTCTAAAATATATTCAGGCTCTTGGCGATTATGTAAAGTTTGTCACGGAAGAAGACAATTTCGTGGTATTGGCTACAATGAAGTCTTTTGAAAAAGAATTACCTTCAGACAAATTTATGAGAACACACAAATCTTATATTGTAAATCTGGATAAAGTAGAAAGATATAATAGTAAGACCATAGAAATCGCAAAAGAAAAACTTCCGCTAAGCAGGCATAAGAAGAATAATCTTATTGAAGCTTTAAGCAGTAACGCTTAAGGAAAAATCAGAATACAATTTAATTTTCAGATACCAAAAAGCCGAATATTACTCTTGTAATATTCGGCTTTCTTTTTTGGTTCATTATATAAGTATGGCTACATAGGATCTACATTTACAATAACCCTAACGCTGCGATAAGCTGAAATTGCATTAAAACTTATCAAAATTTTATGAAGCACAGCTTTAGTTTTTCCTAAAGATTGATTTTGTGGAATTTTAAGCATAATATTCTTATAGTATTCGTTGCGTATCCTGGCTACCGGGGGAAATTCCGGCCCCAACACATTTTGTTTAAAAACGTTTTGCATCGCCTTAGCGATCCAATCGGCTGCTTCATTCGTTTTACTAAAATCCCGAGATTTTAGGCTTAAACGCACCAATCTAAAATATGGAGGATATTTATAATTATAGCGTTCCTGTAGTTGTTCCTTATACATTCCCGCATAATCATTTGTAGAAACCTGCTGAATAATTTGATGATGAGGATTATAACTCTGGATCAATACTTTCCCTCTCTTTTTCGTTCTCCCCGCTCTTCCTGCCACCTGTAGCATTAACTGGAAACTTCGCTCATGCGCCCTAAAATCTGGGAAATTTAAAAGATTATCAGCATTCATTACCCCTACCAGGTTAACATTTCTAAAATCCAATCCCTTGGTAAGCATTTGAGTTCCAACCAAAATATCGATCTCCAAATCTTCGAAGGCGGTAATAATTTTTTCGTAACCGTGTTTTCCTCTGGTGGTATCCTGATCCATCCTTCCAATTTTATGATCAGGATATAATGCTTTTAATTCGGTTTCAATTTGTTCTGTACCAAAGCCTTTGGTTGAAATATCATCACTATGACAAGCCATACAACGCTTTTGCATAGCGATATGATACCCACAATAATGACAGCGTAGCTGGTTGCTATGGCTGTGATAGGTTAAACTAACATCACAATTAGGACATTGTGGCGAGTGCCCACAGGTATTACATTCTAAAATTGGCGAAAATCCTCTTCTATTTTGAAATAAAATAACCTGCTCACCTTCAGACAGAGATTCCTCGATTTCTTTTAACAAGCGATCTGAAAAGTGACCAGTCATTCGTTTTTTTCGATGCTTTTCTTTGATATCCACAATTTCAATTTCCGGCATCATTACATTTCCAAAACGTCTTGATAATTCTGCAAAACCATATTTATCATGTACTGCATTATAATAAGATTCTAAAGATGGTGTGGCAGATCCCATTAAAGTTTTTGCTTTAAAAAGATTAGCCAAAACCACCGCAGCATCACGTGCGTGATATCTGGGCGCCGGATCATATTGTTTAAAAGAAGCTTCGTGCTCTTCGTCTATGATGATCAAGCCCAATTGTTGAAAGGGTAAGAAAATAGCTGATCTTGCGCCAATGACTACTTTTGGTCCCTCCCCGGCCTTAAGTACATTTTGATAAACTTCTACCCTTTCGTTCATAGAATACTTACTATGAAACACTAAAACTTTATCGCCAAAATACGCCTGAAGCCGATTGATCAATTGTGTTGTCAAAGCAATCTCAGGTAATAAATAAAGCGCCTGCTTACCTTCATTTAAAACTTCTTCAATAAGTTTTAGATAAATTTCAGTTTTCCCACTAGAGGTCACCCCGTGTAATAAGCATACTGTTTTTTCTTCAAAAGCTGCTTTAATTTGTCCAAACGCTTTAAGCTGATATTCGTTAAATTCGATATGGCTTCTCGTAATTTCCCCTTCAAAAGCAACACGATCTTCATTAAGGTAGTATTCCTTGAAAATATTTTTGGTGACCAGACTTTTCAATACACTAGCAGTAGTTCCAGATATTTTTTGCAGTTCTTTAGCATTAATTGGCTTTAGGCTTTTGGCCTTTAAGCTGAAATAATTCAAAACTACTTCCCGTTGCTTGTGAGCGCGTGAAAGTTCATCTAAAAGCTGATGCATAGCATCCTCAGATTCATGATTCTCGTGCAGTTTGATATATTTAACTCGCTTGGGTTTGTATTGCTCATAAATTTCCTGGCTAAGTACTACAATATCCTTAGCCATTAATCGGTTTAAAATTGGTAGTACCGATTTTTTATCGAGTAAGGCTTCAACTTCTTTAATTTTTAATGATGACTGATTTTGCAGAGCTTCCACCACCAAAAATTCATCATCTTTAAGATCAGATTCGTTAAATTCGGCCTCTTTTTGTAACTGGACAATATGTTCACTTTCCAAAATAAAGGCACCCGGTAGGGCCGCTCGCATCACTTCACCTTCAGTACACATATAATAGGAGGCTATCCATTTCCAAAATTCTAACTGATTTTGAGTTACCAGAGGAGTTTCATCTAATATCTGATTTATAGGTTTAGCTTCGTAAACTTCTGGCGCACGATTGTGAACTTCAGCAATGATACCAGTATATACTTTAGATTTCCCAAAGGGTACCGCTACCCGCATCCCGTTTTGTAAAAAAACTGCTTCTTCTTCAGAAATAGTGTAAGTAAACCTATTATCTAGAGGAAGGGGTAAAATAACATCTACAAAATTGGGCATAAGCTATAGCTCTTCTAAATATTAATTGCTAAAAATCATCACAAAAATACTATTCTTGATTAACGGGTAAAAATAAAAACCATTCTCGACTAAAGAATGGTTTTAAAAAATTTTATTAGGATATCAAAAATTGATATTCCGCATTTATTATTATCTCAAATTATTCGGCACGCTCCCAGGTCATTGTTTTATAAAAGAAAGCCACGTATCCTCTAACTTTGAGCATATCGGGATTATCTTCGTCTACCCAAATTTTCACTTTATAAACTTTACCCGATTTAGGATGTATAATTTCCCCCCCAGAGTATTCGTTTCCGTCTTTGCGCAGGCCATGCATAAGTTGTAGGCCTTCAATAGGTTTATTCTTTAAATCTCCTTTACACTCGGTACAAATTTTGTCGCGATCTTCTTCTTTCGTAATCCTTACTACTTTCCCGCAAACCTCACCATCATCCTTCTGAAAAATCTTTACGATAGAATTTACCTTACCTTCATCATTAGTACATTTCCATTTTCCGAAAATGTCATCTTGTGCGCAGGCATCATTAAGCGCTCCAGAGGCAATAAATAATACGGAAAATAAAATATACCTTTTCATCTTATAAATTTAACATGGCTTCTTTTAAATCATCTTCAGCCGGTTTTTTAGATAGCCAGATTCCAAATAAAGCTTCTTTAAAGGCAAGACCTTTTATAGTTCCTTTTTCTTCTCCGTTTTTATAAGAAACGACGCCGGTACCCGGAATATAAACCAGATCAAATACATCATCCTTTTTAATCTCATCGTTAAAAAAACCTTTAAACTTTTTTATTTCTGAAGCTAATGACGCTGTATTGCCTTTGGTAGAATTTTCAAAACCTTCGTTCACAGCATCAATCATTTTTTTACTGGTAATTAATTTCGAAACAATATGCAGCTTAATCGCCATTGGTTTATCAGCCGTCATAATTTGATCTGCATCGCTACTTTTTTGCTGAAGGTAAAGTCCGCCTGCATAAAGATCAATCCAAAATTTTTCCCGTACCCCGGCTCCATTTAGTTGTAATGTTTCTCCTTTAAACTCTACCGTTTTTGGTAAAGTTACTCCGCCAACTTCTATTTGTGCATTACTGATCGTTACCGAAACTAATGCCACAAAAAGCCATAAAAACTTTCTCATCCTTTGTGTGGTTTAAGTTAAATTAAAATTACTTAAAATTCTTCTTAAGTTTTATTAAAGAGGCGTTAAGTTCAAACCCCAATAGAAGAATATTAGCATTTAACCAAATATACACCATTAATATTAACAATGCTCCAATAGAACCGTACAATTCATTATAATTTGAAAAATTTTCGATATATAATCCAAAT
This sequence comes from Zunongwangia sp. L-65, assembly GCF_056859415.1. Lineage (NCBI taxonomy): Bacteria > Pseudomonadati > Bacteroidota > Flavobacteriia > Flavobacteriales > Flavobacteriaceae > Zunongwangia > Zunongwangia sp. L-65. The sequence continues at coordinate 14,900 of NZ_JBSXOK010000053.1, read as the reverse complement.
AAAAAAGAAGTAAGCATAATCAATATTGTAGTGAAAAATGCGCCTACAGAAAAGAATCTTGCCTTTCTCGCCTCTTTTGTTCCAAAATAATAAAGCGTTGCTACTGCGATATATATTAATAAAACAAAGGCCAAATATTTCACTACGTTTGCTCCACTACCATCATTTGCGATTAAACCATATTCGCTTAAATCTTCTACGGCATAGGTTAAATATACCATTAGTATTACGGTAATAAGCAAAAGAAATGCCAAAACAAGCGAAACCCCAATGGCAATAATATATTGTCTAAATAAAGATCGTTTTATGTTCGTATGGTAAGAGAATTCAAAACCGGTAAAAATAGCATTTACTCCATTAGTCATTAAAAAAATGGAAAGTAAAAATGAAAAGGATAGCAATCCGCCACGAGGATTATTAGCAATATCAGCAAATATATCGCTAACATATTCCTGAGTTTCTGGCGGTAAAAGCGTATCTATAAAAAGTAAGAATTTTATTCTGAAATCATCGATAAGATTCGTCTCTTCTACATAAGGTATCAGGTTAAAAATAAAGAGCAAAAACGGAAAAAGCGCCATAAAAAAGCTAAAAGCGATCGCACTGGCCCGTGTAGAAAATGTACCGTGAATAATGCCTCCAGAATAAATATCCCATAAATGATGTAAGGAAAGACCATCGGTTCCCGGCAAAATTACTTTGCTCGATGTTCTTTTCCACCATGCTGAAATACTATCCAGTTGAGTTGTGATCGCCTCGAGTATCGACATATTTTACATAGCTTTTAAGCTAAGATCCATATTATAAACCGAGTGTGTTAGTGCTCCGCTAGAAATATAATCCACTCCACATTCGGCATATTTACGGGCCGTTTCTAAAGTTATTCCGCCACTAGATTCGGTGAAACATTGATTCCCAATAAATTCGACTGCCTTTTTAGTATCCGCATAATTAAAATTATCGATCAATATTCGGTAGACTCCGCCTTCTTCTAAAATTTCCTTTATCTCCTGCATATTCCTGGCTTCTACTATAATTTTAAGGTCAAGGCTGTTGGTTTTCAGGTACTGTTTTGTTTTTTGAACCGCTTTGGCCACACCCCCGGCAAAATCGATATGATTATCCTTAAGCATAATCATATCATAAAGGGCAAAACGATGATTCTCCCCTCCACCAATTTTTACGGCCCACTTCTCTAAAGCACGAATTCCCGGAGTGGTTTTGCGGGTGTCCAGAATTTTGGTTTCGGTTCCCTCAAGTTTATCCACAAACTCTTTGGTTTTGGTAGCGATAGCACTCATTCGTTGCATAGCATTAAGCACTAGTCGTTCAGCTTTTAAAATAGATTGGGAAGCTCCATCAACATAAAAAGCAATATCACCTTTCTTTACCTTTTCACCATCTTTAATTTTTATATCCAGTCTCACTTCTGGATCTACATAATTAAAAACCCTTTTCGCAAATTCTACGCCGGCCAGGATCCCATTGTCCTTTACTAAAAGTTTTGCTTTTCCTTTCGCTTCAACAGGAATACAGGCTAAAGAACTGTGATCACCATCACCTACATCCTCTCTTATCGCGTTGACTATGATTAATTCAATTTCTTTTTCAAATTGTGCTGCTGAGATCATTTGCAATACTTATTTTTGTAAATGTAGGAAAGTCTGCGCTAAATATACCGAATGACGATAAAATTACTCTGCATAGGAAAAACCGACAGCAAGGAATTACAAAAGCTAATTGAGGTCTATCTAAAACGACTTCAGTTCTATACAAAGTTTGAAATAGATGTAATTCCAGATTTAAAAAAGGCCAGAAATCTAGACGAAAATCAGCAAAAAACGAAAGAAGGCGAATTGATTCTCAATAAAACACAAACATCAGATTTTGTGGTATTATTAGACGAAAACGGCAAACAATTTTCTTCGGAAGCTTTTTCAGAATATCTTCAGAAAAGAATGAATAGCGGACTTAAACAGCTTATTTTTGTAATCGGCGGACCTTACGGATTTTCGGAAGCAGTTTATCAGCGAGCCGATGGTAAAATATCATTATCTAAAATGACGTTCTCCCATCAAATGGTACGTCTTTTTATAACCGAACAAATTTATCGCGGCTTTACCATTTTAAAAAATGAACCTTATCACCACAGATAATTTATATGGAATTAGTATTTGCTACTCACAACAGTAATAAATTTAAAGAAATTGAAGCCATGCTTCCAGATCACATCAGCTTATTATCCCTGGATGATATTGGCTGTACAGAAGATATCGCTGAAACCGCAGATACCATTGATGGTAATGCAATTTTAAAAGCTGAATATGTGCGGCATCGTTATGGTTATAATTGTTTTGCAGATGACACCGGTCTTGAAGTAGATGCACTTGCTGGTGCACCGGGAGTATACTCTGCAAGATACGCCGGCGATCAAAAGGATGATAAGGCCAATGTTGCAAAACTGTTAGAACAACTAAAGGACAAAGAAAGTAGAAAGGCACATTTTAAGACCGTGATCGCGTTAAATTTAAAAAACAACGAAAATCTGTTTACAGGAATTTGCGAAGGTAAAATCATCGAGGAACGACGAGGTGAAAAAGGCTTTGGTTACGATCCTGTATTCGTGCCTAATGGCTATGATCGCACTTTTGCCGAAATGGAAATGAAGGAAAAAGCAGAAATTAGCCATCGTGGCAAAGCTTTTAAAGCGCTAATAGACTATCTTTCAAAATAAAACACGAATAAAAAAGATAAATGTGATTAGCTGTAAACTAATACGTACATTTGCAGCTTATTAAATTTTATAATGAATAAATTCCAAGAATTAGGTTTAAATTCCTCGATCTTAAAAGCAATTGAAGACATGGGCTTTGAAAGCCCTAGTGAAGTACAGGAAAAAACCATCCCCATTTTATTAGACGAAGAGACCGATATGGTTGCCTTAGCCCAGACCGGGACAGGAAAGACGGCAGCTTTTGGTTTCCCTTTGATTCAGAAAATAGACCCGAAATCAAAGCACACACAGGCATTAATCTTATCTCCTACCAGAGAATTATGCCTGCAAATTACAAACGAACTTAAGAATTACTCTAAATATGAGCCTTCATTACATCCGGTAGCGGTTTATGGTGGGGCAAGTATTACCGATCAGGCTAAGCAAATAGAACGCGGTGCCCAGATTATCGTTGCTACTCCTGGTAGGATGCAGGATATGATAAGACGTAAACTTACTGATATTTCAAAAATCGAATATTGCGTTTTAGATGAAGCAGACGAAATGCTGAACATGGGATTTTATGAAGATATTACAGCTATCCTATCCCATACGCCTAAAGAAAAAAACACCTGGTTATTTTCAGCAACAATGCCAAAAGAGGTTGCTACAATCGCTAAAAAATTTATGCGCAACCCCGTTGAAGTTACCGTAGGTAGCAAAAATATGGGAGCTACTAATGTTTCGCATGAGTTTTATTTGGTAAATGCTCGCGATCGCTATGCTGCTTTAAAAAGGCTTGCCGATGCGAATCCCGATATTTTCTCGGTGATTTTTTGCCGAACTAAAAGAGACACACAAAAAGTTGCAGAGCGCTTAATCGAAGATGGTTACTCTGCAGCAGCATTGCACGGAGATTTAAGTCAGAATCAACGTGATTTGGTTATGAAATCTTTTAGAACACGCCAAATCCAAATGTTAGTAGCTACAGATGTTGCTGCCAGAGGAATTGATGTAGACGATATCACCCATGTAATTAACTATCAGCTTCCAGACGAGGTCGAAACCTATACCCACCGTAGCGGTCGTACAGGTCGTGCAGGTAAGTTGGGAACCTCAATGGTGATCGTTTCTAAAAGTGAACTTAGAAAAATAAAAAGTATCGAACGTATCATCAAACAATCTTTTGATGAAAAGCAATTACCTGATGGTAAAGATATTTGTAAAGTTCAGCTTTTACACCTGGCTAACGATATTAAAGATACAGAGATCAATCATGATATTGAAGAATATCTACCTAATATCAATAAAGTGCTCGAAGATTTTACCAAAGAAGAATTGATCAAAAAATTCTTTTCGGTAGAATTTACAAGATTTTCAAATTACTATAAAAAAGCCAGCGATCTTTCACCAGTAAGTGGAGGTGCTAATGTAGATCTTGATCCTAACTCTACCCGTTATTTTATGAACGTGGGGAAAAAAGACGGATTTGACTGGATGAGCCTTAAAGACTTTCTTAAAGATGCCTTGCAATTAGATAAAGATGGTGTTTTTAAAGTTGATGTAAAAGACAGTTTCTCTTTCTTTAATACAGAGAATTCTGAAACCGATAAAGTACTTAATGCCTTTAACGATTTTGAATACCAGGGAAGAAAAATTAATGTAGAGGTGACCAAAAACTCCAACAGTGGTGGAGGAAAAGGAGGACGCCGAAGAAAAAGCCGTAGAGATGACGGTTTTGGAAAAAGCGATTCCAAATCTGGTAACAAAGGAAGATCACGTTTTAGAGATGATAAAGACGGTGGTTTTAAAGGCAAAAAAGGAAAACGTTCTGGCAGCCGTGGAAAAAATATAGAAAGTTCTATTAAAAGAAGAAAATCTAAAAAGTAAGACAGGTTTATCCCTATTTTGGCATCATTTTTTATAATGATTTTCCTATTTTAGGCGTCTATTCTATGAAGCAGTTAGTTACTTTTATATTTTCAGTGTTTTTCGTTTGTCAAATAACAAACGCTCAGGACGTTATATCGGGCACCGTAATGAATGCGGCCAACGATGTGGCTCTAGAGAATGTTCATATCGTTAATTTGAACCAGGTAAAGGGTAGTACTTCTGAAGAAGATGGGTCTTTCGAGATTCAGGCTACAGCAAATGATACCCTATACTTTACTTATTTAGGTTTTAAATCCATTAAAGTAAGAGTAACGAACGACTGGCTTAAATACGGCAACGTAAAAGTAAAAATGACTGAAGTGGGTATTGCTTTAGAAGAGGTTACCGTAAGTGATGTAAAACTGACGGGGTATCTTGAAATCGACGCGAAAAATATTCCTATTTACGAAAATAAAAGATATAGCATCTCCGGCCTTAATATTGGTTATGAGGCCGGAGGTTCTTCTCCCAGTGCATTCAATAAAGTAATTGGCTCTATTTTTAATCCAGCCGATGCGCTTAATAATCTTTTTAGCCGAAGAGAACGGCAAATGCGCAAACTTAGACAAATGAAGGAGGACGAAAGTATTCGCGATCTTTTAGGATCTAAATACAACCGGGAAACCTTAACTGCGATGCTGCAATTAAGTAAATCTGAAATTGAAGAAGTGCTTAGCCGTTGTAATTACTCTGAAGATTTTGTAAAAACAGCTACAGATCTTCAAATTCTTGATGCTATAAGTGGTTGTTGGGAAGAATATAAATTACTGCAACGTAATAAGAATTAAGCGTTTTGTTGATCTTCCAGATGCTCTTTTAGGTTTTGTAAACTCTTATCAAAATCATTCCCAAATTTATTTTCCATACTGTAAAAGATAGAAATTACGGAATAAGGAAACGGTAAATATCCTCTCACCCCAAATACAACTTTAGTTCGTTCTGGCTGTATTTCCTTTGAAGCAAAATATGTTAATGCCACTGCCTCTACAGGTTTAACTAACAGCAATTTGGTTTCAAACACATGACCAGGTTTTACTTTTATAATCTTTTGGGTGCCCTCTCCAATATTTTTTCTCCCTTTCCAATATACCATAGCCCCTTCTTTACCGTCTATTCCCTTGAACTTAAGCTTAACCGGTTTAGAGTCCTTTAGTTTAGCTATCCATTTTGGCTGATTTTTAAGTTGCCTTACAAAACTATAGATGTCTGCTTTAGATTGATTAATAACAATGGTCCGGCTAACATCATAATCCTTTTTAGACCATGCGTGAAGAAAGGCTATAAACGTAATTACCGCAATAATCACGTAGAAGAAAAGCGTCATTTGTATATTTTACTTTTTAATAAAATTAACAATTATTTTGAATAAAAGTGAGAAATAAGCTCAGTACTATTTTTCAGATTGTTTTTAAGCCATTCAAACTTCAAAGCTTCTTTCTCCTGTTCATTCAGTTGCCACTTAACATCATCCTTTCTCATCTTTTCAGCCAGGCTTTGGAGTATAATTGCTGCAGAAACAGAAATATTTAAACTTTCTGTAAAGCCATACATAGGAATTTTTAACGTGCAATCCGCTTCATCTATAATTTCCTGAGATAATCCATAGCGCTCTGTACCAAAAAATAAAGCTGATTTCTTGGTAATATCAAAATCACCTAAATGTAAGGAGTCATCATGCGGACTTGTGGCCACAATTTGATAGCCCATCTCCCTTACATGGGATATACACTCTTTCGCCGAAGCATGCCGATTTACAGACACCCATTTTTGAGCACCCATGGCTATCTCCCGGTCTATTCTTTTGGGAAATTTTTCTTCTATTACATGTATATTTTGTATTCCAAAAACATCACAACTTCGTATTACTGCGCTGGTATTATGGAGCTGATAAACATCTTGAGTAGCTACAGTGATGTGGTTGGTGCGTTGATCGATCACTTTTTTGATAAGTGATTTTCGACGGTCGGTAAGAAAATCTTCTAAATAAGAAATTAAAGCAGGGTCATTCATATATTATCAAAAATATAAAAATGAAATTATTAAACTGGTATAACATACGATAAAAGCCCGTTTAGTCAGAAATAATCATTAGGGGCTATAAATAGACTTTTTCCAAAAGAGAACTGATGTTGTCGAAAAACGTATTGATTTTTATTGAATATCAGGTTTATTTTTTTAAAATAAGTATCTTTTTTCCAAACTTCATTCTATGAAAAATCTTGTTGTGCTTACAGGAGCAGGAATTAGTGCAGAAAGCGGTATAAAAACGTTTCGGGATGCCGATGGATTATGGGAAGGCCATGATGTTATGCAAGTCGCCTCTCCCATGGGATGGGAGAAAAATCAGGAATTGGTACTCGATTTTTATAACAAACGCAGAAAGCAGCTACTGAGTGTTCATCCCAACCCTGCACATCGTGTTCTAGCCGAATTAGAAAGCGACTTTGATGTCGCTATTATTACCCAAAATATTGATGATCTTCACGAACGCGCCGGGAGTACGCAAGTATTACATCTACACGGTGAACTTTTAAAAGTACGCAGTACTTTTGATGAAAATTTGGTGTTTGACTGGAAACATGATCTTAATATTGGAGATTTTTGCGAACATCATTATCAATTACGACCTCATGTAGTTTGGTTTGGAGAAGCCGTACCCATGATGGAAAAAGCTATCCAAAAAGTTACTGAAGCTGATATTATTGTGATTATAGGCACCTCAATGCAGGTTTATCCAGCAGCGGGACTCATCGATTTTGCTCCACAAAAAACCCCGATTTACTTTATAGACCCTAATCCCAATGTAAAACAAAATAAGTATCTTACTGTCTATGCTGAAAAGGCGGTAACTGGTGTTTCAAAATTAGCCGAAGAACTTCGTAAAAAATTTATTTCTTGAATATCGAATATCTATTAGAGACCATGACCATGCACGCTGAAAGCAGGTCTAACTTTTGCAGGCTTATCAGCGAAAATCATACTTTACCCCAATTAATACAGATCATTCAGCAATCTTCAAAATATCGACTTAAAGCTATCGTTGCGTTAGAATTTTATGCAAGGGATCATTGGAAAGAAGTTATAAGCTATTCCCAGGTAATTATTGATATATCAACCAGTATCAATTCCGAAACTGAAAAACGCTGTATTGCAAAATTATTAGAGAAAATTAGCGAATTTCAACATCTGAATTCAGACTTTATTCTGTCTAAACACACTTTAGAAAAAATAGCCTCCGTCTCATTTGGCTTTTTATTAGATGGTAGCAAAACTGCAACCAAAGTTTTTGCGATGCAAAGTCTTTTTTATGTAGGTTTTAAAATTGACTGGATATACCCCGAATTAAAGGCCTATTTAATGCAAAAATCAATAAATAGTTCTGCCGGTTTTAAATCCAGAAGTACAAAAATTTTAAAGAAATTAAGATAGCGGTTTTCCAGATGGTTTTGATGCACTATATTTACGCTTTAACTTTTAATATAAGAAAATGACACCGCTAAATGCAATTTCTCCGATAGATGGAAGATATCATTCTAAAACAAAGTCTTTATCGGCTTATTTTAGTGAAAAAGCGCTAATAAAATATCGTGTAAAGGTAGAAGTTGAATATTTTATAGCATTATGTAAACTGCCATTACCTCAATTAGAAGAGGTTGACGAAGCGATTTTTCCTGATCTTCGTGGATTGTACGAAAACTTTACGACCCAGGATGCACAGGCCATTAAAGAGATTGAAAAAACGACCAATCACGACGTCAAAGCAGTAGAATATTTTCTTAAAGAAGAGTTTGAAAAATTAGGCTTAGAAAGATCGAAAGAGTTTATACATTTTGGGCTCACCTCCCAGGATATCAATAATACCGCAGTACCGCTTTCGCTTAAAGATGCTATTGAAGACGTTTATATTCCTCAATTAGATCATATTCTAAAAAAATTAAAATCTCTTGCTAACGAATGGAAAGACGTACCTATGCTAGCCCGTACACACGGCCAGCCCGCCTCTCCTACCCGTCTTGGTAAAGAGATAGAAGTTTTCGCCATTCGTCTTAAAGAACAAAAAGAACTTTTAGATATCTGTAGTCATGCCGCCAAATTTGGTGGTGCTACCGGAAATTATAATGCGCATTTTGTAGCCTATCCCGAAATTGACTGGAAGAAATTTGGTAGCGGATTTGTAGAAAACACCCTGGGTTTAAAACATTCATTCCCTACCACACAAATAGAGCATTACGACCACATGGCGGCCTTATTTGATGCTTTAAAACGAATTAATACGATCATCCTTGATTTAGATAAAGACATTTGGAGCTATGTTTCTATGGATTATTTTAAGCAACAAATTAAAGCCGGGGAAATTGGAAGTTCTGCTATGCCACATAAGGTGAATCCTATCGATTTTGAAAACAGCGAAGGAAATTTAGGCATTGCAAACGCTATTTTTGAGCATTTGGCTGCAAAATTACCGGTAAGCCGTCTGCAACGTGACCTAACCGATAGTACGGTTTTAAGAAATATTGGGGTTCCTTTAGGACATACGCTCATTGGATTTCAGTCTACCCTAAAAGGTTTAAATAAATTATTACTGAATCAAGAAAAACTTGACGCAGATCTTGAAGCTAACTGGGCAGTAGTCGCTGAGGCAATCCAAACCATTTTAAGGCGTGAAGGTTTTAAAAATCCTTATGAAACATTAAAGGGACTAACCCGTACTAATGAAAAAATAAATAAGAACAGTATTGCTGATTTTATTGAAACATTAGAAGTGGAAGAGCATATTAAAGAGGAATTAAAGCAAATAACTCCGCAAAACTATACCGGGATATAATCTTTCTTATAAATCAAAACTTTTATTAACTATCTAAAGCTAATCAACAGAGAGGACCAAACTTTATCTCTGGTGATTTAAAATAGAGATCACTCCAATTATTTCACATTAAAAAATTATATACTTTTACACTAAACCGTAAAATTAAATTATGAACTCAAACTCTCAAATATCTGAAAACCTAAAAGACCAGGTTATTTACTCTGATGCGCAACTGAAACAGGGACAAACCGCCTATATTAATAAGGTATTTAACTGGATGTGTTTAGCGCTGCTTATCACCGGTGTCACCGCATTTTTTGCTGCTGGCAGCCAGGAATTAATGAATTTAATCTTTTCTAATAAACTCGTTTTTTACGGACTTTTAATCGGTGAAGTTTTATTAGTAGGCTATATTGGTGCTAATATTCAAAAATTATCTACGGCTACAGCTACAGCTTTATTTATTCTATATTCCGTTTTAAACGGTGTGACTTTATCCTTCATTTTATTGGTATTTACCTCGGCTTCTATTGCGACTACATTTTTTGTAACCGCCGGAACTTTTGGAGCGATGAGTGCCTATGGATATTTTACAAAAAGAGACCTTACCAGCATTGGTAATTTGTGTTTTATGGCTTTAATCGGTATTATTATTGCTTCGATAGTTAATATCTTCTTTTTTAACGAAATCCTATATTGGGTAATCACCTATGCTGGGGTATTAATCTTTGTTGGATTAACCGCCTATGATACTCAGAAAATTAAACGAATGTACAGAGCAGGGATGGAAGACTCTGATATTGGTCACAACCTTGCCCTTATGGGTGCTCTTAGGCTATATCTAGACTTTATCAATATGTTCCTTTTCCTCCTTAGAATATTTGGTGATAGGAAATAAGTTTATCCAGACTTCTATTATAAAAGTATAAAACGCTTCAACCCATAATCATTGTTGAAGCGTTTTTTATTTTACACTACTATTTCTTATAGCTTCTGACAGCGATTGCTGCCAATGTGGAATCTTGATCTGAAAGATTTTTTTAACCCTAGATTTATCTAATACACTAAATGAAGGACGCTTTGCTGCTGTAGGATACTCTTCAGAGCGTATAGGATTTAAATCACAATCCATGTTTGCCATTTTAAAAATGGCAAATGCAAAATCATACCAGCTGGCAACGCCTTCATTACTATAATGATAAACACCGTAGCTTTTAGATTCTGAAATTATGATTTTTAAAATCAATCCGGCTAAATCCATAGCATAAGTTGGAGTGCCTACCTGATCGTAAACTACCGATAATGCTTCTCTTTCCCTGCCATATTGCAGCATAGATTTTAGAAAATTATTACCGAATTCAGAATACAGCCAGGACGTTCGGATGATAAAAAACTGGGCTAAATTTTGTTGAATCCTACATTCTCCATCAAGCTTTGATTTACCGTACACTCCAAGAGGATTAGTTTTATCGGCTTCCAGATAAGGTAAAGAATTTTCTCCAGAAAAGACAAAATCTGTAGAAATATGTATGAGCGTAACCTTATATTTTTTACATAGCCTGGCCAAAAGATCAACAGCCAGGTGATTAATTAAATTGGCGGCTTCTTTATTAGATTCCGCTTTATCAACCTGGGTATACGCGGCACAATTAATACAATAATCGTAGCCTTGCCCGTTTAATTCTTGTTCTAATGCTTCAAATTTAGTAATATCTAATTCCAGAGAACTTTTAAAAGAAAAATCCAATTCATATACCTTACTTAGCTTATCAATACATCGTGCTAACTGACCTTGTCCTCCGGTAACTAAAATTTTCGCCATATTAGTTCACTTCAGAATATTCAGAAATATAATCTTTAAAACTCGGCAAAACCAAATCTTTATCTGAAATTATCAATTCATCTTTCGCCAATTGCCAGTCTATCCCAAGGTCTCTATCGTCGTAGATAATTCCTGCTTCTGAAGCTTTATGATAATAATTATCACATTTATAAAAAAACAGACATGTTTCACTTAAAACAACAAATCCGTGAGCACAACCTCTGGGTATAAAAAGTTGTTTTTTATTTTCTTCGGAAAGTAGCGTTCTGTAAACTTGTCCAAATGTCTCACTGTCTTTTCGAAGGTCTATAGCCACATCCAATACCTTACCTTTTAAAACAGAAACCAATTTAGCCTGGGCATGAATCCCCTTCTGAAGATGAAGCCCTCTTAAAACCCCTCTTTCTGAAAAAGACTGGTTATCCTGCACAAACTGAATATTTAATCCTGTTTTTTCCCGAAACCTGGCTGCATTAAAACTTTCATAGAAATAACCACGACTATCATAAATCAACTTTGGGTTGATCTCAAAACAACCGTTTATATTTGTTTCAAGTACTTCCATTTAAATGCTTTTTAATAGATTTTGACTGTATCCACTCTTAAGATATGGTGCTATCAGATCTAAAAATTGCTCTTTGCTTATATATCCCATTTTATACGCTGAAGCCTCTATAGCTCCTATTTTTAATCCCTGTCTTTCTTCGATAACCTGTACAAATTGTGATGCCTGCATCAAAGAATTAAATGTACCCGTATCTAACCATGCGGTACCGGAATCTAAAATACTAACTCTTAATTTACCTTTAGTTAAATAAGATTTATTAATATCTGTAATTTCAAGTTCTCCACGTTCGCTAGGCTTAATGTTTTTAGCAATCTTAATGACTTCATTATCATAAAAATAGATACCGGGAACCGCAAAACTTGATTTTGGATTCTTTGGTTTTTCTTCGATAGAAACTGCTTTTTGATCATCATCAAATTCTACGACACCATATCGCTGGGGATCATTTACGTGATAAGCATAAATAATCCCCCCATCAGGATCATTATTGGCCTGTAATAAATTTGCCAGTCCTGTACCATAAAAAATGTTATCCCCTAGTATTAATGCCACTTTATCCTGACCTATAAAGTCTTCACCTATAATAAAAGCTTGCGCCAAACCTTCTGGCTTTGGCTGTACTGCATATTCAAAACGACAACCATATTTTTTACCATCACCTAATAACTTTTTAAACAATGGCATATCGTGCGGGGTACTAATAATCAAAATCTCTCTTATACCAGACTCCATTAAAGTCGATAAAGGATAATAAATCATAGGTTTATCATATACAGGCATGAGCTGTTTACTTACCGATATGGTACAGGGATGTAAACGTGTTCCCGATCCTCCTGCTAAAATAATTCCTTTCATACCTTACATTTATCTGATTAGCTAAAATCTAACACGAAATTATATAATTTCGCTTTTATACTTTTTTAAATACCAGTCTACGGTGATTTCTATACCACTTTCAAAATTCTCGTCTGCTTTCCAGCCCAGCTCTTTTTCAATTTTTTTAGCATCGATGGCATATCTAAAGTCATGTCCAGCTCTATCGGTAACATACGAAATTTGGCTTGTATAACTTTCTCCTGAATTCAATGGTACCTTTTTGTCAAGTAGCTTACAAATCTTTTTAGCAATGTAAATATTGGTTCTTTCATTTTTTCCACCAATATTATAAGTATTACCGGAAACTCCTTTGTGAAAAGCCATTGCTATGCCTTTGCAATGATCTAAAACATAAAGCCAGTCCCTAATATTTTTACCATTGCCATAAATAGGAATATTTTCTCCGGCTAAAGCTTTTCTGATAATAACAGGAATCAACTTTTCATCATGTTGCTTAGGACCGTAATTATTGGAGCAATTAGTAGTCACTACATTCATTCCGTAAGTATGATGATAACTTCTTACAATAAAATCTGAAGAGGCCTTAGAAGCGCTATAAGGACTATTAGGAGCGTAAGCCGTAGTTTCCTTAAAAAGTCCTGTTTCTCCAAGTGTACCATAAACTTCATCTGTAGAAACATGATGAAATCTGGAATTTTGATACTGTTCTTTATAAATACCTGGCGAGTCCATCCAGTATTTCTTTGCCACATCCAGAAGATTAAAGGTTCCCATAATATTCGTTTGCATAAAAGCATCAGGACGTGCGATACTGTTATCTACATGAGACTCTGCAGCCAAATGAATAATATCTTTAATGTCATATTTATAAAAAAGACGCTCTATTAATGCTCTATCACAAATATTGCCCTGAATAAACCGGTATCTGGGATGATTAGCAATTTCTTTTACATTATCGGTATTGCCGGCATAGGTAAGAGCATCTAAATTGATAATAACGGAATCAGGATTATGATCAAGATAATAGATAATAAAATTTGATCCTATAAAACCTGCTCCGCCGGTAACTAGAATATTCCGCATACTTTTTTGAAAGTAATTTATATTATTGCGAATATACTCGCAATAATTTAAAAGGCAAGAAGCGACTAGTGTTTGTATTATAATAGGCCAAATAAAAAACTAAGATCTAAATAAAAGTGTTTTTTTATTCACGACAGAACCTATTAATATAAGTTTAGTCTCTATACTTACATTCTAAACAGACTATTTAATTGATTTATAAAGTGATTAATGTTTGACAAGCTTCCTGTCCAAATAATTTTTTTCGTACATCCGTGTTGGATAATCTTTCAATAATTAAAAAGGCGATTTTTATAAAAATAAAAAAAAGCTTCAATTAATAATTGAAGCTTTTTTTTATTCGTGATTATCAAATAATACATTTACTATTTAATTTGATTTTGCCAATTCAACACTAAATGAACTTCCATTAGTGATCAAATCGAAAGAATCCTTATTTCCTGAAACTTTTTTATAAAAAACATAAACTTGCTTGTACTCGCCAAGTGATGCAAATTTATTTATGGAAACAGAACCAACATTAGTATTACTATCTAAATTGATATAAGAAGTTGTCCCAGGAATAATATCTGAACTGTTCCATCCTGTTGCACAATAGATTTGGAGATCTAAAGATCCACCATTCGATTTTTCTACTGTTACATTATAATTTATTCTATATATACCTGAAATGGTTACCTGTAAATTATTGTTAGAAGTATTCACAGAGTTTTTATAACTATCTGAACCGAATGTTAATGGTTGTGCAGAATTTAAATTATTAATAGTCAATGAATTATTAGAACTACTAAAAATCTCACCAAAAATAGGATTAGAAGAACTTCCTGAAGAAATCACTTTCCAACTGGCATTACCATTAGCATCCGAAGTTAATACTTTATTAGCTCCTTGGTTTCCATCAACAATTCGTAATGAACCATTAACATGCAGCTTAGCTGTTGGGTTACTGGTACCAATACCTATTTTTGAACCGTTCCAGTTTGATGCCGCAGTATTGTTTCCTAAAACTATAGCATAGGCTGTACTGGCAGTTGATTCATAACCAATGGCCGTAGCATTTTGAGCATTTGCTTTGGCATTTGAACCTAAGGCTGTAGCATTTTGTTGGGTAGCCTCACTATTGTAACCAATCGCTGCC